>UQZE01000054.1 GCA_900545325.1 uncultured Eubacteriales bacterium | reverse complement strand
CGTCGTTGAAGCCGTAATAGAATTTCCAGTTGTTCGTATAAGCCTTTTTCGCCTCCGGATTTTCCGCGTTTTCGGTATGTCCGAGAGACTGGTACGTCGATCCCGCTTTGTCGAACTTCTCAGGATTTTCCGCGCTGCCGCGGAAGAAAGTGTATTCGCCGTAAACAACGGGCGTTTCGTCCGCGCTTTCCATCTTCGCCCAGCCGCAATCCGCCTCGAAAACGTTCTTGACCATAGCGTCGAAGCTCGTCGCGTCGAGCAGTTTTTCTCCCTTTTCGTATTTGTCGGGTTCGATCGCGGGCTTTTCTTCGTATTCGCCCGAAAAGTCGTAATCGCTCCCCACGAGTTTCAAATCGTCTATATAGACGTAACTGCCGTTGGTGATGGCGTTGTTGTTGCCCACCAGATCCCATACGCCGAGGTAAATCTGGAAATCGTTGAGCGTTTCCGTAATCGCGCCGTAGCCGTCTACAAGCCCCTTCGTTACGTCCACTTCCCAGCGGTACCAGCTGCCGTTGAAAAATTCGTATTTATCCTGCCAGTTCAATTCCACTTCGTCGCCGTAAGCGTCGTATACCTTCATGTCGTAATAGAGTTTGTTGACGGAGAAAGACAGGCTTTCGTACCCTTCTCCCACGCCGAAATATATCCAGAAAGAAAGTTTTTCGTACGTCTTGTCGGAAAGGATTTTCACGTCGCCGAGCATGGCCTTGTCGTCGAACCAGTTGTAGTTGTTCATGAACAGGCCCACTTTATACGAATAACTGCCCGAATGTGCAAATTCATCGCTCGCGCTCGTTTCGTAATACTGATTATAAGGACTGATCCCGCTTTCCGCGTCCATCACGGTGAACACGCGGAAAACCGCCGTCGTTTCGTTTCCCGAAGAGTCGCTCGCGTTGACTTCTATGCGGTAAGTCCCCTTGTCTTTAAATTCCACCGTCGTGCCGGAAAGCTGAATTTCCTTATCGCCGAAATATACCTTGATCTCGGGGGATATCGTTTCTCCGCTGTTGTCCGTAACCGCGATGGCGGAAATATCGAAACTGCCGCCCTCGGGCGCGTAGTTGTTTTCGCCGAGATCGCATTCCACAACGGGACCGGTAAGGTCGTAGACGTTGAGCGTATAGTGTTTTTTCGCCACGTCGGATTTGTTATAGGCGAACGTATATTCCACCGTGTAATTTCCCACCGCGGGCGGTTTGCACTTGCCTTGCGTTACGGGTACGTCCTTGCCGTCCTCGCCGTAAACGCGCACGCTGCCCACGATCTCCTTGCCGGCGCTGTCAACGGCCAGCCCCGTAGGTACGGTGTATTCTTCGCCGATCTCGATGTAGGCGGTTTCGTCCTCGTCGCGCACGTCGAAATCCACGAGGGTAACGGACCGCTGACAGGCGGCGAACGCCAGCGACAGCAGGCACACGGCCGACAATGCGGCCAGCAACAATTTTTTCATGATTTTCCTCCCTTTCTATTTTTTTTCGGATTAACCGAGCGTTACCTTTATCTTCATGGCTTTGCCGTACACGCCCTGGTTGCTTTCGGGCTGCACCACGAAATAATATTCCCCTTTGTATTCGGGCAGAAAGGTAAAACTCGTTTCTTCCGTTTCTCCCAGCATGTTGATATGGCTCAAAGCCTCGTCGTACCCGACGCTGTGCACGTTATAATGCCACACGTCCCCTGCGGAACGGTCCCATGAAAGGACTACGCCTCCGTTTTTATACTCTGCTTTCAGCCCTTCGACCGCGCCCGCGGGCGCGTCGCTCAGTTCTTCCAGCACGGCGCCGACGTCGCGTTTCTGCCACGCCGCAAACGTGCCGTCGTATACGAACTGCTGACCTTCGTTTTCTATGAGCGCGCCGCTCGTATTGTCGTACACGCGGAATTTGAAGGACTTGTTTTTCGTAAAATAGCGGTTGCCTGCAAAGGCGTTCCAGCACACGTCGTCGTCCACAGAGATCCAGTATTTGTCGTCCGCGGCGGACTTATTGACCACGCGGTTGTCCTTAAACGAATTGCCCGTCCAGCCGAGCGCGCCGTTTTCCATTTTGGCGCGGAACATAAAGGTGTTTTCCCCGACGATGAGATTATCTTCCACCGTGAGGTTGGAAACGCCGTGCATATCCGCGCCGATATACTGGCTTTCCACCGTGAAATTGCCGATCTGAATCTGGCTGTTGCAGTTGGTGGCGCAGTCGTTGTTTTCCACGCGGTTGTTGCGGATAAAGGAATTCTGGTTCGCCATGGTGGCAATGCCGCTGCCGAGGCAGTCGTACGTGTGATTGTACTGCACGTTGATGTCGTTTGTGTTCCAGTCGATATCTATGCCCATGGAATCGAAATTCAGGCTGGCGTCGAAATTGTTGTACGTAACGTTGTACATGATGTCCATGTCGTCCGCGCTGATCGCCATGATGCCGCATTCGCCCTCGAGCAGTGCGTCCGTGGAATAAAGCCCGGTATCGTGCACGAGGTTGCGCGTGATCGCGCTGTTGGTAACGCCGCCGAGGTAGATGCCGATATGCCCCATGTCATACACGTGGTTGCCGTCCACGACGATGTCGTAAAAATCTGTCGCGCGGCAGGCGTTCTGATTGCCCGTTTCCTTGGTGAACCAGCCGCCCGAATGAATTCCCGTGCGCCCCGTGGTATGCACCGTGTTTCCGCTGATCAACACGTGCGAAAGCACCTGTTCGGGAATGTCCGTTTCGTAATCCGCGCCCGCGGATATCGTGATGCCGAAAAGCAGGTTCTCGCAGGAATTGCTGAACACCTCGTTATTTACGATATAGATGTTTTCAAACCGCTCTTCCGTCGCCCCGTAGGCGAATTCGAGCACGTTCCCCCCGACCGCGCCCGACTGGCCGTACTCCCCGGAATTGCCCTCGATCATGAGATCGCGCACCACCACGTTGGAGGCGAAACTGAATTTCACCGCGCTGCTGCCGCCCTTGAGATGCGCCCGCGCGTTTTCGTCGTCGTAGCCGCAGAAGGTAATGGGTTCATCTTCCTCCCCCTTGAGGTTTTCAAAATACAAATTGCCCTCGAACGTATCGCCGCCGCGGAAACATACGCTGTCCCCCGCTTTTAACTGAAGCTTGTTGACCGCGGCGATGCTCTTCAGCGGTTTATCCCTGCTCAGGCCGTCGTTTTCGTCGCTGCCCTCCGCGGAAACGTAGAACGTGCGCCCGCTGCCCGCGGGATACGCCGCCTGCTTTTCTCCGAGATCGGTTTCGAAGGAAAAGGACGCGTCCGCGGGTTTTCCCGCCACGTCGGTATAGTTTTCAAAGTTCCCGCCGCCCTTTTTATCGCAGCCCGCGCCGAACGCCGTCAGCGCGAACAGGGCGGCGAGCATCGTTACGAATTTTTTCATTTCTCACCTCATTTCCACCTTGATCTTGAGAGCCTTGCCGTACACGCCCTGATCGCTTTCGGGCTGTATGACGAAGTAATATTCCCCTGCGTATGCGGGCGTGAAAGAAAACGCCGTTTCCTCCGTTTCGCCCAGCATGTCGGGATAGCTCACGTCCTCGTCCGCACCGACGAGATAGACGTTGTAATGCCATAAATTGCCTTCCGAAGCTTCCCAGGAAAGCGTTATTTTCCCGTTTTCAAGCCGTGCGGCGGCCGCAGAAGGCGCGGAAGGCGCCGCGTCGCTCAAGTTCTCGTACGTCGCGCCCGCATCCCGCTTAAGCCAGTTTTCAAACTTCATGGACTGCCCGCCGTATGGCTGCGAGCCGACGGCTATATCCGCCGCTTCGGTGTTGTCGTAGCATTTGAAAACGCTCGTCTTCGCGCTGTAATAGCGGTTTTCGGAAAAATCATACCACGGCGCGCTGTCGTCCACGAAGATAAAGCGCATTTTCGAGGGATCGTCCCCCGTATAGACCACGTGGTTTCGGCGGAAGACGTTGTCCGTCCAGTCGGCGTCGCCGTTGGAAAGCGAACTGCAGAACATGTTCTTGCCGTCGGGCGTGCCGATCAGCAGGTTTTCCTCTATCGTGAGCCCGCGGACGCTGTGATAGTCTTCGGGCACCCCGTGCACGCGCGAAGTAAACGCCGTTACCGAGATCTGCCCGGCATGCCCGCCCGTTTCGCCCTTGTTGTTTTCCAGGCGGTTGTTGCGGATAAAGCAGTCGCGGTTGGCCATGGTGCCCACGCCGCTGCCGAGATTGTCGTAGCAGTGATTGTACTGTACGTTGATGTTCCGCGTATTCCAGTCGATATCTATGCCCATGGCGTCGTAGCCCAGTTTCTGGTCGAGACAGCCGTAGATTTCGTTGAACATGATATCCATGGTGTCCGAGCTGAGCGCCATGATGCCGCACTCGCCCTCCATCAGTTCCGCCTTGTCGTACGCGCCCGCGTTGTAGATGAGATTGCGGTTGATAGTGCTGTTCGTGCAGCAGGTGATGTATATCCCCATGCAGCCGACGTTGTACACCGTGTTTTCGTCGATAAAGAAATCCCTGTACATCGTCCATTTGACGTTGTTATACCCTTCGTCTATGAGCCAGCCTATGGTATGTATGCCCGAACGGCCGACGTCGTGCACCTCGTTGCGCTTGACGTGCAGGTTCGAAAGCACCTCCGTCGGGGAGGATTCGTAATTCTGGCTCGCCGCGGTAACCTCTATGCCGAACGTGTTCCTGTCCACGCCCTGCGAATAGATTTCGTTGTCGAAAACGTATACGTTCTCGAATTTTTCGCCGCCCGCATGGTCGTATTGTATGCTGAGGCCGGTGCGCTGCGCGGGATTGGACGGGCTGCGTTCCACGCCGATCACTTCTACGGCGATGTCGCGTATTACGAAGTTATCGCAGAATTTCAGCTCCACGGTGTTGCCCGCGTAGCGGAAAAGCGGCTTTTCCCCCTCGCCGTACGCCGAAACGGTAACGGGATTATCTTCCCTGCCGCGCACGTTTTCGAGCATGAAATGCCCGAACGTATCCCCGCGGCGGAACAGCAGGCTGTCCCCCGCTTTCAAGCCGCTCTGGAAAGCCGCGCCGTTGACGGTGGCAAGGTCGAGCGGTTCGCTCTCGCTGAGGCCGTCGTTCTCCGCGTTCCCCTCCGCGGATATGTAAAACGTGCGGCCGTCGCTCAGAGGATAGGGCGGTTTTTCTTCACCGAGACCGCTCTCGAACGAGAACACCGCGTCCGCGGGCCTGCCCGCCACGCTCTCGTATCTGCCGAAATCGCCCTTTTCCTTACCGCAGCCCGCCGCGCCGAACGCCGTCAGCGCCGCAAGCAGGAATATCAGCAGTTTTTTCATTTACCCACCGCCTTCGCCTGTTCGTTCATCGCGGTGATATAGGCGTCGCCTTTCATCGTGTACGTCTTGACGAAGTTGTTCCAGATCTTTTCGCGCTCCGCTGTCTTGTCGCCCGATATCTTGTTGATTATGTTCTGATACGCCAGGTCGACGCTGTCCGTCAGCGTGGCGATGGTCAGCGCGAAATCCGAACTGACCGCCATGTAGGCGAGTTCGTCCTGTACGAGGTATTCCGAAGCGCCCCAGCTCTTTAAAAGCTGCATCTGCTCTTCGTAATGGTTGATGTGTTCGGGAATGAGCGTGGACCAGGAAACCAGCCCCTTGATCCTGTAAATGCCCGCCGCCACGGTGTCGTCGTAAAGCGTTTTCGGGTAGCCGTCCGTGCCGATGCCGAGCAGGCTCTCCATCTCGCCGCCGTTCATTTTATAATGCACGTTTTCTATGCCGTAGTTGAGCAGCTGCATGCCCTCTTCCGAAAGCATCCAATCCATAATGGATAAAATGGTTTTTTTCTTGTTTTCGCTTACGTCGTTGTTGATGGCGTTATAGCCGTAGAAATTGCTGTAACCGACCATATATTTGCCGCCGTCCTTGCCTGTTACCACCGGCATCGCCCGCACCACGTCGCTCAGCGACTTGCCTTCCGGTATGTATTTTTCCATAAGGTCGAGCACACCCTTGCCCATCGGGTAGGTCGCGTTGTAGGTCATCATGCCCGCGAGCGCGTTGCAAAAATCGTTTTTCATCGCCTGCTGCGAGGTGGAGGCGTAGTCGCTGTTGATAAAGCCCTTGTCGAACATATCCGCGACGAACATCACCGCTTCCTTGGTGGCGTCCGAAACGGCTTCGGGCTTCCATTTGTCCCCGTCCTTATACCAGCCGTTGTAGTTGACGCCGAACATGGCGAACAGCGGATACATCCAGTAAACGTCCTTGTTGAGCGCATAGCCGTAGGTATCGTTTTTACCGTTGCCGTCGGGATCGCCCAGCGTGAACCCCTCGCAGAGGTCGTAGAAGTTGAGATAATTGAAACCGGGATCCTCCGGATCCGTGAGTTTGCGGCCGCTCGAAGGCTGCCAGTTTTTCGCTTTCAGCGCCTCGTACCAGTCGCGGCGGTAAAAGAGCGCGTGCTCGTTGATGACCTCCCTGTCCGTGGTCGAGTCCATGACGATGGGATAGCTGTAATAATCGCCGCCGAGGCTGAGTTTTAAGGAATCTTCGTCATAGCGGGCGAACGCCGCTTTCAGATTCGGATAGTCGTCCAAATATTCAGAATAATTGAACAGATACCCGTCCTTGAGCCAGGTCGAATAGGCGGGTTCCTGCTTGGTATGGAAGAATATGTCGGGCACGTCGCCGCCGCCTATGTACTGGCCGAGCAGGTTTTCCCACGAACTCGTGGTGCCCGAAAGAAAGGTAAACTTGACGTTGAACTTGTTTTCGATGACGTCCATGATCTTTTTCGTATCCTCGGTCTGCGACTGCAGGGAATCGAGGTCGATGCCGAACATCTGGATAATGAGCTTACCGTCGTCGGTAAACGAGTCGGGCAGGCTGCCGCCGCCCGTGCCTCTGCCCATGCCGCCGCAGGCCGTTGCGGAAAACAGCATGACGGCGGCAAGCACTGCCACAATGATTTTTTTCATATTTTCCTCCTTATATTTCAACCCTTTACCGAACCGACGAGAACGCCCTTGGTAAAGTGTTTCTGCAAAAACGGATACACCATGATGATCGGCACGACGGTAACGATTATGGCGGCGTACTGCACGCTCTCGCCGATAATGGTCGCGCCCACGCCCGAACCCGTATCGGTATTGACGCCGCGGCTCTTTTCTATGATGACCTGCAAGGTATACGCGAGCGGACGTATCTTCGGATCCTGTATGAAGAGCATGGTTGTGAACCAGTTGTTCCACACGCCCACCGCGATGAAAAGCGCGATTGTGGCGAGTATGGCCTTGGAAAGCGGCAGCACGATGGTGGTGAACACGCGGAAATCCCCCGCGCCGTCTATCTTGGCCGCCTCCTCCAGCTCGGCGGGAAGCCCTTGGAAAAAGGCCTTCATGACCAGCACGTTGAACACGCTTATGAAAGACGGGATGATGAGCACCCATATCTTGTTGAGCAGGTTGAGCGAGCGGATCACGATATAATACGGAATGAGTCCGCCCCCGAAATACATCGTTACCATGAAGTAGAAAAAGAAGAGCTTTTTCCCCGGCAGCGTCTTTCTCGCCAGCGCGTAAGCCGCCATGGTGGTAACCGCCAGCTGATACACGGTATCGGTGAACGTCACGAATATCGAGTTGAGAAAGGCCCTGCCGATATTGTAAGTTACGTCGGTGAAGATGACCTCGTAGCCCTTGAACTGCCAGTTTTTCGGCCAGATTGCAAAGGTGGTGGATATGATGTCCTCGTCGGTCATAAAGGACTTTACGAGGATTTCCCAGAACGGGTACAGCATGCTGAGCGCGACGAGGAATAAAAGAACGTAGTTTATGACTTTGAGCGCGACCTCCAGCCCCGTCGCCTTTATTTTGTTTTTCCTCGCCATCAGTACAGTCCCTCCCCGCCGAGGCGTTTGACGATAAAGTTCGCCGTCAGAAGCAGAACCACGTTTATTACGTTGGTAAACAGCCCCACCGCCGTGCCGAGCGAATACTGTCCCTGCCCTATGCCGAAGCGGTACAAAAAGGTGTCGAGTATATCCGCCACGGCGTAAACCTGCGTGTTGTACAGGTTATAAATCTGGTCGAAACCGCCGCTGACGATGCCGCCTATGCGCAGGATGAACATGATGGTGATGGTGGTGGTGATCATCGGCAGGGGGATGCGGAAAAACTGCTGCACCGTGTTCGCGCCGTCGATACGCGCCGCCTCGTAATATTCGGGCGAAATGTTGGTGAGCGCCGCGAGATAAATAATGGCGCCCCAGCCCACTTCTTTCCAGATATCCGACAGCACGATAAGCGCGAGGAACTGCGCGTTGTTGCTGAACACGTTGAGTTCTATGCCGAGCAGTTTGAAAAAATTGTATATCGCGCCCGAATTTGTATCGAACAGCGAAAAAATCAGTCCGGAAATGACCACCCAGGAAACGAAATGCGGCAGATAGACGATGGTCTGCAGGGTGTTTTTCAGATGCCTGTTGACCACGGCGTTGAGCATGATGGCCATTAAGATAGGCGTAACGAAGCCGAATAAAAGTTTTAAAAGATTGATGACGATCGTATTCTTGAAAGCCGTCCAGAACATATCGATCTCGAAGAGCGCGGTGAAATTTTCAAAACCGCACCACGCGCTGCCGAGTATGCCCTGACGGTAAGAAAAGTCCTTGAACGCGATGATGATGCCGTACATCGGCCAGTAGGCGAATATGCCCAACAGCACCACCGCGGGCAGCAGCATGATGTAAAACATCTTGTGTTCGTAGATCTTTTTCAGTAATTTTACGGCTTTCGCCCCCGCGCCGGCCTTGCCACCCGCGCCATTTTTTGCCTTTTCCATCGAAACGCTCCTTATCACGCTTTTATTTTCACATATTTTTCGGCGCGGGAAAATGGCGGGGTTTTAGTTCTTTGTTGTATTTTATTTATGAGTTGAATATTTATTCCGGTAATCCTGCGGGGACAACCCCACGTGTTTTTTGAATATCTTGCTGAAATGATAATAGTCCTCGAACCCCACGAGATAGGAAATTTCCCGTATGGTTTCGCCCGAACAGACGATGAGCGACTTCGCCTTGTCGAGCCGCGTTTCCATCAGATATTCCATAAAGCTCTTCCCGATGGTCTTTTTGAACAGCTGGCTCAGATACGAGGGGTTGAAACTGTATTTTTTGGCATATTCCGCGAGGGAGTGTTTCTTTTCGGGGTGAAAGGCGATCTCGTCCACGATCTCCGCCACGGCGTCGCTGACGTCCGCCGCCCCTTCGGCCGCGGGTGAAAATTTCTCCGCCAGATATTTGCCGAAATGCTCGTAGGCGCTTTTTTTCACCGTTTCCAGCACTTCGGTCAGTTCCGCCGCCTTCACGGGCTTGGTGAGATACCCCACTACGCGAAGTCTGATGGCCTGCACCGCGTATTCGAACTTATCGTACGCGCTCAAAAAACACACCGCAATATTTTTGTTCATGGCGTTCACCGCCTCCGCGAGCTCCAGCCCCGAAACGCCGTCCATATGGATATCCGCGATCACGAGGTCGGGATTGCGCGCCGCGATCTCCCCGATCGCGGCGCGGGCGTCCGTATTCCAGCCGCACACCGAAAAATCGTGCGCGCGCCAATCCACGATATGCAGCAGCTCGTCTATGATCGGCTGTTCGTCGTCGGCAAAATAAACCTTAAACATTGTCTTCCTCCTCCCCCGGCACCAGTCTGACGTAGGTCAGCGCGCCGTTTTCGAGCGCCCGCAGCCTGATGACCGAACGCGGCCCCACCGATAGCCTTATCCTCCTCTGTATGTTGGCGAGGGCTATTCTGTTGCCCGTCCTGTCCCCGATCTCTTCCGGCGCATCTCCGCGGAGAGAGGCGTTGACCTCCCGTTCACGCTCTTTCGTAAGCCCCTCGCCGTCGTCCGCCACGAATATGCTCACGCCGCCCGCGCGGCGGCGGCACACGAGCCTGATTTTTCCGCGTTTGTTCTTGACGGAATGGACGAAGGCGTTTTCTATGATGGGCTGCAAAATCATCTTCTGCATGGGGAAACCGCCCGCCTCCTTTTCGCAGGAAACTTCGAAATCTATCTTGGGAAAGCGCACTTTCTGGATATCGAGATATATTTTTATGCTGTCTAATTCCTTTTCCACCGTGGAGGCGTTGTCCATGGAAAGCGAATAGCGCAGGAACTCGCTCAGATTTTCCAGACAGCTCTTCGCCTTATCCGTATCCCCCACGGTAACGAGCGAGCGCACCGCGCTCAGAACGTTTATGAGAAAGTGCTTGTTGATCTGCGCGTACAGGCTCGCCAGCTCGAATTCTATTTTTTCCACCTGCAGTTGCAGGGATTTGTTCTTTTCCTCCAACACCTCGGTGTTCAGCTCGGTGAGGGAATCGGCCATGAGGTTGAAATTTTCTATTACGTTGTCGACTTCGCGGTTTTTGGTATACTCGATATGGCGGACTTTGTTTCTGTCCTTGATCTCGGAAAATTCTCCGAAGAGAAAGCGGAGCGCCGCGCTCGTGCGCCTGTTGGCGAAGAGGAAAAAGAGCATGACGGCGATACACACCGCCAGCACGGCGAGCGCCGTGCCCGCGGTAGAACGCAGCAAGGCGGAAAAATAATCGCCAATCCCGTAATACGCCACCACGCGGGCGTCGAAATCGGGCAGATACTTTTCCGAAACGAAAAAGTTTCCGCGCTCCGTAGTCGTTTCGGAAAAACTTTCCTCCGATTTCAAAAATATGCCGTCCTTATAAAAAACGCCGATCTCCAGCCCGTCCACGGCGTCCTTCCTCGCGAGCGTGGCGGAGAGTTTCGCCTTATTGACGGCGAGCACGCCTATCCCTACGCACTGCATATAGTTTTCCGAATGGGAACGGAGTTCCAAAACGTTCCGCCCGAACGCGTAATAATTGCTGCTGGTCAGATCGTCGTACAAAAAGTCCGCGACGAACAAACCGCCGCGGCGGTATTCTTCCTCGGCCGCCGTTTCCGCGATAAGGCCGAGGTTGGAGGAAACGGTATCCACGTTCAAGCCGTAATACAACGTGTGCGCCGCGTCGTAACCGCCGCCGTAGTCCGCGGGAATAAAGGCCGCCTCCTTGATGAGCGACTGGTCGAGCTGCACGAAACGGTCTATGTTTTCCGTGGCGCGGAGGGAAATTTCCGTAAAGTCGTCCGCGCCGTCGATATAGACGGCTCGGCGGTATTCTTCTATGATGTCCTGCATTTCGTAAGAGAGAAAGACCGCCTTGTTCAGCTGATTGATGAGGCTGAGCTGTTCGTTCAGATCCTCCGCGACGGACTTTGCGATGTCGTCCACGAGCGCGCGCGTGTTCTTTCGCTCCTCCGCAAACATCAGCGCGAGAACCGTCCCGCTGAACACGAGCGCGACGAGCAGTAATATAACGCCGTTCATGGCGATATGGCTCTTTCTTTTCCGCAAAATCCCACTTCCTTTCCGCCGCCGCGGCGATCTGAAATTACCAGAATATCCCAATCTATTTTATCATAGCGGGCGCCCGCCCGAAATGTACCTTTGTTAGGTTTTTAATGTATTCTTTTTATATGGAAACCCTCTGTTAATCCTATGCGCGGAAAAATGAAAAATGCCCGCCGCCGCATAAAGCGGGGCGAGCTTTTTAATATTCCGGTTGAAGGGCAAACAAAAAACTCACCCCGAACGGGTGAGTTTTTTATTTCGGTTATTGTTTCTTGACTTTGACGAACAGCACGGCTACGCAGGCGAGCAGGGCAGCTATCAGCACCGCGCCGACGATAACGACGACGAGCAGGTTCTTTTCGGCCGCGTCGACGGCTTTCTGCAGCTCGGCTTTGTTCGCCGCGTCCTGATCGGCATTCGCCTTGATCGCCGCCTCCAGCTCTGCTTTAAGATCGGATATCGTCTGTTCAAGCTCGGCTTTCGCCGCGGCGTCCGCATCCCCGTTGGCCTTGATCGCCGCTTCGAGGGTTTTCTGCAGCGCCTCCATGGCTTTTTGCAATTCCGCCTTGTCGGCCGCGTCCTGATCGGCGTTGGCCTTGATCGCCGCCTCCAGCTTGGACTGTAAATCGGATATCGACTGTTTGAGTTCGGCTTTCGCCGCGGCGTCCGCGTCGCCGTTCGCTTTCAAAGCAGCTTCGAGCGCGGTCTTGAGGTCGGATATCTGTTTTTCGAGCGCAGCCTTGGCGGCGGCGTCCGCTTCTCCGTTTTCCTTCAGAGCGTTTTCGAGGAGTGACTGCAGATCGTCCATCGCCTTTTCGAGTTCAGCCTTGACTTTCGCGTCCTCGGCGGCGATATATGCCTTAAGCGCCTCGTCGAGTTTGGCGATCTCGCTTTCGATTTTTCCGTCGAGTTCGCCGGCCGCGGTTTCGAGCGAATCCCTGAGTTCGTCGATCGCTCCCTGCAGTTCGGCGGCTCTATCGTTCAATTTCCCTTCGAGTTCTTCGATCTGCGATTTAAGCTCTTCTACCGAAGAAGTGAGATCGAGCAGTTCCTTTCCCTCGTAAGCGAGTTCGAGTTCGTCGAGCAGGTCGGCCGTGGTAACCAGTCCGCGAAGTTCTTCGGAGGCCGACGTGAGAATATTTTTCAGCACGGCGACGAAAATTT
>UQZE01000053.1 GCA_900545325.1 uncultured Eubacteriales bacterium | reverse complement strand
CCCCGCTCATGTTCGGTATCTGCTTTATGTATTCTAACGGGATGCTGTCCCCTTCTCCGTACCATCTGAATGTCATCTTCATCTTATTTATCCTCTCTCTCATACGGAAACTCTTCTGTTTTCCGAACGATATACGGCAAAGACGAGGCGCATGGTCTTCGCGCTCTCCTCTCCGTCCACGGAAAACTTTCTTCCCGTTTCGGCGCAGCCGTAAAAATCGGCGATAAGCGCGGCATGCCCGTTCCCGTAACACTTTTTACCCGCGTTTTCGCGTATTTCCTCTTCTCTCATGATCCTGTTTCCGTCCTCCACGCGTTCGCACGTAAAAGACAGCAGGCCTTTATCCGTCATCAGCTTTATCTCCGCGGGGAAATCCGCTCCTGCGGAAACGGTGGCGAACAGATTGCACCTCAGCCCGCCGTTTTCCAGCAGAGCGCAGGCGGAATCCTCCGCTTCTATCGTCGTTTGCAGCGACATGTTGAAATTATTTGCCGTAACGTGGTCGAAACCGCCGCACAGCAGGGAAAGCAGATCGAGGGTGTGTATCGCCTGATTGATGAGCGCCGCGCCTCCCTCCGTGGCAAATTTTCCCCGCCAAGGCGCGCTATGATAATATTCCTCGCCGCGTTTCCAGAAAAGCGAGCCGGCCGCGGCCGTTATCTTGCGCGCTTTCAACGCGTTAATCACGTATTCCGTGCTCGCGTTATAGCGGTTTTGAAAACATACGCCGAGGCGGGCGGACGAATGCTTTTCCGCCCGCAATATTTCGCGCAGCTCTTCTTCGCAGATACAAAGAGGCTTTTCGCAGAGGACGTGCACGCCCTTTCCGAGCGCTCGCACGACCATGGGCGCGTGCAGGAAATGCGGCGTGCAGATATGCGCGACGTCAACCTTCCCGCTTTCGATAAGCGTTTCGTAATCAGTATAAATTTCCGCGTTCAGCGAAAATCTCTCGTTCAGCGCGCGGGCTTTTTCCGCGTCGGTATCGCAGATAAAATCCACACGGCGCCCTTGCGACAGGAGCGCATTGACATGAACGGCGGAGATCGCTCCCGCGCCGACGACGGCGGTTCTCATAGCTTTCTCCCGTCGGCTACGGATTTCTCCGTGCCGAGCACGCGTTCCCGCACGTGTTTTTCCCTGCCGTTTGCCGCTCGCTTGTTCAGCTCCGCGAGATACAGTTCGTCGTCGACGGGGAGTTCCACCGTTTTATCGAGAAACGCGGATAAAAGCATGGCGTTCATGATCTCCACGCCGTTGAGCCCCTCCCTTCCGTCTACGAACAGCTTTTCCTTGCCGAGAATCGCGGCCGCAAAATTTTCGATTATTCCCGCGTGCTGCGGGTTTTTTCCGTCCGTTTCGGGTTTGCTGACGCGGCATTTCGGCTCGCCGAAACCGCCCGTATAGGACGCGTTGAATACGCGTTCGTTTTCTTCGAGCCGATAATAGGTAAGTTCGTCGGACTCGCAGACGAGTTTTCCGCCGTCCCCCGTTACCTCCAACCTGTTCGTGCCGGGCGTATCGGCAGTGGAAGTTACAAAAACGCCCGTCGCGCCGTTGTCGTATTCGAGATAGGCGGTAACGTCGTCTTCCACCTCGATGTCGTGCCATTTGCCGAAATGACAGAACGAGCGGATGCGGCGGGGCATCATGCCGAGCACCCATTGCAGCAGATCGAGCTGGTGCGGGCATTGATTCAGCAGCACGCCGCCGCCTTCGCCCTTCCATGTCGCCCGCCACGACGAGGAATCGTAATAGCTCTGGCTCCTGTACCAGTTGGTTATGATCCAGTTCACCCGCTTGATATTCCCTATTGCGCCGCAGGCGATCATCTCCCGCATTTTCCGATACACGCAGTTGGTGCGCTGGTTGAACATGATGGCGAAAAGCTTATCCGACTTTGCCGCGGCGGCGTTCATTTCCTTGACCTGTTTCGTATACACGCCCGCGGGTTTTTCGCACAGAACGTTTATGCCCGCTTCCATTGCAGCGATCGAGATTTCGGGATGCTGATAATGCGGAACGGCCACGATCACGCCGTCCGTCAGACCGCTCGCAAGCAGATCCTTATAGTCGGCGAACGCTTTCGCGCCGTGCAGTTCTCCCTCCAAAGCCTTGATTTTATCCGGGTTAATATCGCATACGGCGGTAACTTCTCCGCTCGGTATCTTCCCTTTGTTGAACAGTTTTTTCAGATACATGCTGCCCTGATTGCCCAACCCGATGATACCTATTCTCGCTTTTTCCATATCACACCTCCTTTTTCAGATAATCCGCGCTGACCGCCGTCTGCAAAAGCGGATCGGGAAAGTCGGCGGCGTTATCCTGTTCCACGAGAAAATACTTTGCGCCGCATTCCTTCATCTTCGCCACGATCTTTTTAAAATCGAGCACGCCCTCGGAAAGCGGGGCGAAATCAGGCGCGTAGCCCTTTTCGGCGCCGCCCGTTATCTTGTAATCTTTAAGGTGCACGCATTCCAGCCTGCCGCGCAGCTTTTCGAGCGCGGAAACGACGTCCGCGCCGCCGTATTGCAGCCAATAGGTATCCGCGGTTATATTGACGTGTTCCGCCGTTTCGAGCAACGCGTCGAAAACCGTTCTGCCGTCCTTCATTTTCCGGAACTCGAAATGGTGATGGTGATAGAAAAAGCCGAAACCGTTTTCCCGCATTTTTTTCGCGGCGCGCTCCAGTTTGCCGATCGCGGCAAGGCAGGCCTCGTCGTCCTGCAAAATATCGAGCGGCATCATGCCTAAACCGATATTTCTGCAGCCGAACAGCTCGTGTTCCCGCATAAGCGCGTCCGTATCCTCTAAAATACGCGCCATCGGCACGTGGGTGAGAACGACGGGAAGTCCGCTCGCTTCGCTCACGCGGGCAATGCGGGCGGGATCGAACTCCCCGCCGGAATATTGCAGATAAGAATACCCCTGCTCCTTCAGCCGCAGCGCAGTATTTAAAAAACTTTCTTCCGTTTTGATGAGGTTTCTCACCGAATACAAATTCAGCCCGAATCGTTTCATTTGCCGTACGAACCTCCTTTTTCTCTGTATCCGCAGTCAGCCAGAATTTTTTTCAGCGCGGCGGCAGCCGCCGCAAAAGCCTCCTCGTTGCTCCGAAAAGCGCGTTTGTTTTTCATTTCGGCTTTGTCTATTTCGCCGTAACCCGAAAAAATTCTGAGATGCGGTTCGAGGGTGAGCACTTTATCCCCCTTTATTCCCCCGACAAGTCCGGCTATATCGCCGTCCCCCTCGCCCGCGGGCACGAGCTCGCCCGTTGCGGCGATCACGTCCTTGATATGAAAATAAAAAGCGTCCGCCGCGAGCGCGGAGAGCGTATCCGCCGCCTTTTCCCCGCATTGTATGAAGTTTGCGGGATCGTATATGTATTTAAGCCCTTTGACGCGGCTTTGCAAATACTGCACGCGGCTAAGCGTATCGCCGAAGATTTCTTTTTCGTTTTCGTGACAGATATTCAGCCCCCGCGCGCGCCCCGCGTCCGCCATGTACTGCAGACGGGAAACGACTTCCTCCGCGTTGCCGTAAGCGTTGAAAAAACTGAATACGCGCACGTTCTCCGCGCCGAAGATTTCCGCAAGATCGTAAACGTGCGCTATCGTCTTTTTGTATTCTTCGAAATCGCAGGAAATATCCGCTTTTCCCAAAGGCGAACCGATCGAAAAGACGCTGACGCCCGCGTTATCTATTTCGGCTTTGTAATCCGCCGCCTGCGCACGGCTCATTTTTGCCACGTTGATCCCGTCGATACTGCGGAGTTCCAGCAGGTAAATTTCGTTTTCTTTCATGATGCGGAGCTGCCCCGCAAGTTCTTTTGCCGCTTCGTCGGCAAATGCGCAAAGTCTGATCATATTTATCCTTTCCCTTGACATGCCCCTTTGGGATATGTTATCCTAATTATAGCATTATTTTAATTTAATAAAATGCATTATTTCAATTTTTAAGGCTGAAATTAGCACTATATTCATTTATGTTTAGAACCGACGAAATCGAACTGAAATTTTTCAGGCACAACGCGTTCCGCAGGATGAACGCCATGGAAAAGACCACGATCCCCTTTTACGAACTGACGGTATTGATAAAAGGGCGCATGACTTACGTTGTGGACGGCGTGGAATATCCGCTCGAAAGCGGAGACGCCGTATTTTTGAGGAGCGGTTCTACGCGCAGCCGTTACGAGGTGAACGGCTGCGATTACGTCAGTTTCAACTTTTTTCTTCCCGATAACGCCGACGCGCCCTTTCCCGTGCTGACACGCCGGTATGTGAACGCGGACGTTCTGGCATTCGTGAAAATTTTGGACAACGTTTCCCTCGGCAATTTTGAAAACGCCGCCGCAAAAGAGCGGCTCGCGCTCGGATACCTGCTGCTCCTGCTTGAAGAACGCAGCAGGAGCAGCAAAAACGGAAAGCTGGTATTTCAGATAAAAAAACTTTTGGTGAGCAACCTCGGCCGCCGCCTCACGCTGGCGGAAATAGGCAGACAGACCTTCTTTTCCCCCGTGTACTGCGACACCGTATTCAAAAAAGAAACCGGCTTTTCCATTATCGAATATTTTAATAAACTGAAAATCGAGGAGGCGAAAAAACTCATTGTCGAACGCGCGGATTCGCTGACGGAGATCGCGCTCAAACTCGGCTTTGAAGATTATAATTACTTCTCCCGCCTTTTCAAAAAACATACGGGGTATTCGCCGAAACAATACCAGCATTAAAAAAACGCCTTCCGAAGAAGGCGTTTTTTTATAATCCGAAATAGCGCACGGCGTTATTGTAACAGATATCCTCCACGATCCTGCCGACAAAAGCCGTGTCCGCGGGATATTCCCCGTTTTCGATCAGGCGGCCGAAACGATTGCATAATATCCTGCGGAAATATTCATGCCGCGTATAAGAGAGAAAACTGCGCGAATCGGTAAGCATGCCGATAAAGCGGGAAACGAGCGCCATTTGGGAAAGCGTTTCCATCTGCCGCTCTATGCCGTCTTTTTGATCGTTGAACCACCAGCCCGAACCGAACTGCATTTTGCCCGCGCCGCGCTGAAAGCAGTTGATCAGCGCGGCGAGCGTTTCGTTGTCTTTCGGATTGAGACAATAGAGCACGGTTTTCGGCAGCGAGTTTTCCCGATCGAGCGCGTCCAGCAGCGCGGCGAGCTTTTCCGCAAAAGGAAGATCGTTCATCGCGTCGAAACCCGCGTCCGGCCCCAGTTCTTTGAAAGAGCGGCCGGAATTGTTGCGCAATGCGCCGATATGATATTGCTGAACCCAGCCGCGGCGGGCGTATTCCCTCCCCAAAAAAAGCACGAGATTTCCTTTCAGTTTTTCCAAGCCGACGTTATCCGTCCCGCCGCCCGCGAGAAGCCTGTGAAAAATTGCGGCGGCCTCTTCCTCCGTGCAGGGCAGATATTCTACCTTGCCGAACGAATGGTCTGCGCAGACGCAACCGTGCGCCGCGAAATAATCCATGCGGACGGAAAGCGCTTTTTTTAGGTCGGAAAGGCTTTTAATCTCCGCATTGCAGGAACGTCCGAGATTTTTCAAATAGTCTCCGTATCCGCCGTTCTCCGCGGAAATCGCCTTGTCGGGGCGGAACGTCGGGCGGACGTCCGCGGCAAAACGGTCTTTTTTCAGAAGTTCGTGCCATTTAAGATCGTCCGCAGGATCGTCCGTGGTAAAGATCGCCTTGACGTTGCTTTTCAAAATCATCTGCCTCGCGGTGAGCGTTTGCAGCGTTTTATTTGCGCGGGCGTACACCGAAGCCGCCGTTTGGGGCGAAAGCGTTTCCTCTATGCCGAAAAAGCGTTTCAGTTCGAGATGCGTCCAATGATAGATCGGATTCCCTATGGCGTACGGCACGACTTCGGCGTATTTCAGAAACTTTTCGTAATCTTCCGCATCCCCCGTGACGTATTTTTCCTCCACTCCGAACTGCCGCATGAGCCGCCATTTGTAATGATCGCCTTTGAGCCACGCTTCGGTGATCGTGGAAAATCTTTTATCTTCGTAAATCTCGCGCGCGTCGAGGTGGCAATGATAGTCGAACACGGGCATTTTTTCTGCATAATTTTCATACAGGAACTTTGCCGTGCCGTTATCCAGCAAAAAGTCCCTATCCATAAATTTTTTCATTTTTGCGCTCCTTTACGGTTATCATTGTAGCATACGCCGCTCTGCGGAAAAAGGCACAAAATCAAGGGAATGCGCAAAAATTAGCATTATTTTTATAATAAAAAGCGGTACGGAAATTCCGTACCGCTTTTTTTAAGGCAGTTTATGCCCCGCGCTCTGATAGAGTGCGTACCACTCCTCGCGGGTGAGCGAAACGTTCTGCGCGGCGGCAAGCTCCTCCAGATGTTTCACGCTCGTGGTGCCGACAATGGGCATAACGCCCTGCGGCAGGCGCAAAATCCAGGCGATCGCCGCCGCCGACTTCGACACGCCGTATTTTTCCGCAAGAACGGAAAGTTCCGCGTTGAGGGCGGGATATTTCGGATTGTCGATAAAAGAACCGTCCTCCCAGCTCGCCATCAGCGCCGACCACGCCTGTACCGTTATGTTTTTCAGCCGGCAGTATTCCAGCGTGCCCGCCGCCCTGTCCGCGCTTTCGGGCGCGCTCATGTTGACGAACAGCCCCTGCGAGATCATATGCGAATGAACCACGCTCAGCTGCATCTGATTGTATTTTACGGGCAGTTTCACGTATTTTTCAAAAAGCTGCAACTGGTAAGAATTCATATTCGACACGCCGAAAGATTTCACTTTGCCGCTCTTATACAAAAGGGCGAAGGTTTCGTTCAGCTCCCCGAAATCGACGAGCGCGTCGGGTCGGTGCAGCAGCAGCGCGTCCAAAAAATCCGTTTTCAGCCTTTGCAGTATGCCGTCCACGCTCGTAAGGATATGTTCTTTGGAAAAATCGAAACAGCCCCTGCGGATCCCGCACTTGCTCTGTATAAACAGTTTATCCCTCAGGCCGCGGTCCTGCCCCAGAACCTCGCCGAGCAGTCTTTCCGAATCGCCTCCGCCGTAAATATCTGCGTTATCCAAAAAATCTATGCCTAAATCCAGCGCGCGGCGGACGAGCCTGTCCGTTTCCTTCACGCCGAGTTTGGCAATGCGCATCATGCCGAGAATTATTTTACCTTTCATAAATCCCTCCTTGACTTTTTAATATTATAACATACTTTTTTCGGGGAATAAAGTTTTATATACGTTATTGACAAAAAAGTTTATTTCTGCTATGATGGAAAAAACGGTTTGTCGCCGTTTTGTGTCTTAAACGGGAGGTAAAAAACAATGTTTAAAAAAATGGAAAAAGTTTGGGACATTATTGGTGAGATCCTTGCGGTCGTAATGGTGCTCGTGTACGCGTTGCTCATTATAAACGCGAACTTCAGTTTCATACCGGAGGGCACGTTCATGAACATTCTCGAAATCCTGCGCACGTACGGTTCGCTGCTGCTGGTGGCGGTCGTCGGCTTGGAGGCGATATCCAAGCGCAACATAGTGTTCCAGATCATCTTTCTCGCGCTCTTGGCGCTCATCGTGGTTTTCATGTTCTTCCCCGGAACGTACGAAAACCTGATCGGAATTATTAAAAAGTAAAAACCTGCGCCCGCGCTTTACAGCGCGGGCGTTCGTATGTTATAATAAAACCATGAAAAAAGTTGCGAATTTTGAAAAAGTAGATAAGGAAATCTTCGACGCCGCGGCGAAAGACGCCGCTTTTCCCGCCGATTATAACGATATAATCCTCCCGCGCCGCGCGACGGCGGGCAGCGCGGGCTACGATTTTTACGCCCCCGCGGACTTCACGCTGAAAAAGGGCGAGAGCGTGAAAATTCCCACGGGCGTACGCGCGAAAATAGACGAAGGTTACTTTCTTTCCGTCTATCCGCGCAGCGGGCTTGGATTCAAATACCGCCTGCAACTCGACAATACCGTGGGCGTAATCGACGCCGATTACTATTATTCGGATAACCAGGGGCACATCATGATTAAGCTGACCAACTGTTCTTACGAAGACAAAGAAGTTACCGTACGGAAGGGACAGGGGTTCGCGCAGGGCATATTCACGGAATTTTTCATCACCCGCGACGACGAAGCGACCTCGGTGCGCAACGGCGGTTTCGGCTCCACGACGAAATAAAAAAACGCGGCGGAAATTTAACGGAGTCGATATGCTACCCAAAAATCTTTTAACCGCAAAAAATCGAAACGAATTGCGTATTTGGCTTGCTGAAAACCATTATAAAGAAAATGAATGCTGGGTTATCGTAAAGCGCGGCAGGCCGCAAAACGACAACACGTTTTGGTACATAGACGCAGTTGAAGAAGCAATGTGTTACGGTTGGATAGACAGCACTACCAAAACGCTTGAAAACGGAATAACAGCTCAGAAATTAGCCCCGAGAAAGAAAAAAAGCTTGTGGTCGGAACTGAATAAAGAACGTTGCAGACGGCTTGAAAAATTAGGGCTTATGACAGAGGCGGGACGCGCCGTTCTGCCCGATATGTCCGAAAACGGTTTTACAATAGACAGCGTTATTTTAACGGCGTTGAAAGCCGATAAAACGGTGTGGCAGAATTTCAATAGTTTTCCGCCGTTATACCGGCGTGTACGTATAGATACAATTCAAATCAAGAAAAAACAACCCGATTTATTCAACAGCAGGCTGCAAAAATTTATCGAAAACACCAAAAAAGGCAAGCTTTACGGGGAATGGAACGATAACGGCAGGTTAATAAACTATTGACTAAATTCAAAAAGAACCGTATATTTAACGGAGCGAAGATCTTGTAAGATCTTCGCTCCGTTTTTATCCCTGCGGCACTTGCGCTTCCGCCGCGGCTTTTAAAGCAAAATCGGCAGATTTGTCCGAAACCGGCCGACGGCGGTCCCTTCAATCGTCCAGCGTGTATTTATACAGACTGCTTTTGGAAACCTTTCTGTCCTTTGCGGCGGCTTTGAGCGCGTCCATCTTGCTCATGCCGCTTTTTATATAGTGCTCGATATGCTCTTTTTCGGACAGCGAATTCAACGCGTTTTCCCTTTCCTCCGCGCCCGAAACGAGCAGCACGTATTCCCCTTTCGGCTCCGTAGGCACGTTGCGCGAAAGCAGAAATTCCTCCCGCCGCTCGTGCAGTTTCGTTATTTCCTTTACGGCCACGGCGCGCCGTTCGCCGAACGCGGCGTACACGGCGGAAACCGTTTCCTTCAGATCGTGCGGGGCGACGTAAAAGACCAGCGTCATGTCGAGATCCTTGTACTTTTGCAAAAACGCCTCCCGTTCGCCTTTTTTTTCGGGCAGAAAGCCCAGAAAACAAAAACGCGAACTGTCCAGACCGCCGAGCGCCAGCGCGGAAACGAAAGCCGCAGGCCCGGGCACTACGGTAAATTCCAGCCCGTTTTCGATAAGCATATTCACGAGCACGCCGCCGGGATCGGATATGAGCGGCATGCCCGCGTCCGAAACGAGCGCGACGTTCTCGCCTTTTTTCAGCCGTTCTATCAACTTTTCGCCGCTTTCCTTTTCGTTGAACTTATGATAGCTGACGAGCGGCTTTTTTATGTCGTACGCATTGAGCAGCGCCAGCGAACGACGGGTGTCCTCGCAGGCAACGACATCCGCGTTTCTCAGCGTTTCGAGCGCGCGCAGCGTTATGTCTTTCAGATTGCCGATCGGCGTTCCCACGATATAAAGCATGACGTCCCCCTTTAATTTTCTTTCGGAAGCTCTACGGAAAGTCCCGCTTTCCCGCCCTTGACCGCCTCCGCGAGCACGGAATACACCCTTCCCGCCCCGGCGACGGGCGCGAGACGCTTGGGTTCGAGTTTATACTTTTTCATCAGATACATTAAGTCCGCCAGCCGCTCGGACGCATGCACCATGCACAGCCTGCCGCCGAAACGCAGGCATTTCGCCGCCTTTTCGACGATCTCTTCCAGCGTAACGGTCAGTTCGTATTTGCAGGCGGCCTTTTCAAAAGGCTCCCCCGCCGCTTTTTCCTTATAAAAATAGGGCGGGTTGCATAAAATCAGCGTATACTTTTCCGTAAAATCCCCGCCGATCTCCTGTATGCGCATGTTGTAGGCGTTCACGTTTTTAAGGCCGTTGAGCGCGATGCTCTCTTCCGCCAGCGCGCAGAGCGGCTTTTGCATTTCAAAGAGATCGAGCCGTTTTACCACGCGGGCGTTGAGCGCGTAGAAATGCAGCCCGACGATACCGCTCCCCGCGCAGAAATCGGCGGCTATTTCGTTCTTTTTTGCCCGCGCGAACCGACTTAACAGCACGGAGTCGGAAGTGAATTTATAAAGGTCGTCGTCCTGATATATCTTCATTCCGTCGACGAGCAGATCGTCCAATCTCTTCATATGCATTGTATTATACCACAGCCGCGTTTATTTTGCAATCGGGGGCGCTTTAAAAAACAAAGCGCGGCATAAAAGCCGCGCTTTTCCCTTCCTTCTTATTCTTCGCTGATCGCGCTGACAGGGCAGCCTTCCGCGCAGGAACCGCAGGAAATGCAGGTGTCCGCGTCGATCTGGTAGTGAGCGTCGCCCGCGCTGATCGCGCCGACGGGGCAGGTCGCTTCGCAAGCGCCGCAGGAAATGCATTCGTCGCTGATTTTATAAGCCATGATTGTTACCTCCGATATAAAATAAATTTGTATTGACTATAGTTTAGCACACTTTCTGCGTTTTGTAAATAGTTAATTTGCGCTAATCCAAAATTTCTTTCAGCTCGCCTATCTCCTTTTCGTCCGGCTCCGCCGCGCCGCCCTGGCGCTTGAATTTCAGTTCGCCGACGGGGAAATCCTTATAGACCTCGCTGCCGTCGTTTTTAACGATCTTGACCTTGGAAATCAGTTTGAGCATATTGTTGGAAACGACTACGCCCTCGCCCTCGGGCGTAGTGACTTTACCGCCCAGCTTGGGCATTTTTTTGTATGCGTCGCCGTAATATTCGCTTTCGTATTCCAAACAGCACATCAGCCTGCCGCACAGCCCGCTTATCTTGGACGGGTTGAGCGAAAGCCCCTGCGTTTTGGCCATTTTTATGCTGACTTTACGGAAATCGGGCATACAGCTGCCGCAGCAGCACGGCCTGCCGCAGGGCGCCAGCCCGCCGATAAGTTTGGTTTCGTCGCGGATTCCGACCTGCCGCAGTTCTATCCGGATGCGGAACACCGAGGCGAGGTCCTTGACGAGTTCCCTGAAATCCACCCTGCCGTCCGCAGTGAAATAGAACACTACCTTTTTGCCGTCGAAAGAATATTCGCAGCCGACGAGTTTCATTTTCAGCTTGCGCTCGCGCACCTTTTCCTCGGCGATTTTCAGCGCCTCGGGCACCCTGGCTTCGTTGCGTTTCATGTTTTCCATGTCGCGCTTGTTCGCCTTGCGGATGATCGGTTTCAGCGGCAGCACGCAGTCCTTGTCGTCCACCTCTTTCACGCCGAACGCCACCACGCCGTATTCCAGCCCCTTGGCGGTTTCCACCACCACGCCCGAATTTTCCGCGTATTCCTCCTCGGTCGGCGCGAAATAGTATACTTTAGACGTGTTTTTGAACTTCACGCCTACGATCTTTGCCATATATGCTTTCCCTCCAGAATTGCGAACAGCCACCACTCGATAAGCATGGTTTCGTTCGCGTTGTAAGCCGCGCGTTTAACCGCTTCGGCTGTTTTATCGAGCGCGTAGACGAGCGCGCCCGTATTAAACCCGACCGCCCCGCGCACCTTTGCGAGCGCCACGGCGTTATCCGCCCTTGCGCCCTGCGCCTCGGCCAGCATGTCCCTGAAATACAGGGAGGCTATATTGAAAACGTCGGCGAGATGGTCTCGCATCTTCGCGAGTTTTCCCGAATATTCCAGCACGTCCCTGCTGGAATTCATGTTCACGATAACGTCGGCGACAAAATCGAACAGGTTCTCGAGCTTCGTATCGCCGTAAAGATCCTCCGCCCTGCCGAGCGTGCCGTCCCCGCAGGATACCGCGAGGCGGAGCTTATTTTCGTCGGGACACTTTTCTTTCAGCGCGCCGATCAGTTCCTCGTCGGTATAGAGCGGCACGGCGAGCGTCTTGACGCGGGAACGCACCGTGGGCAGAAGGGCGTATTCGTTGGTTGCGCCGATCAAGATGATTACGTTTTTCGGCGGCTCCTCCAGCGTTTTCAAAAGTTTGTTCTGCGCGACGGCGGGCATCTTTTCCGCGCCGACGATCAGAAACAGCTTTTTATCCTCTTCGAGGGGCTTTACGTAACTTTCCTCGATGAGGGCGTTTATATCCTCCGTCAATATTTTATCCCCGTTTTCGGGTAAAAATTTCACGTCGGCGTGATTTTCCCTGTCGATCAGGCGGCAGACGCGGCATTCTCCGCAGCCGCCGTTTTGGCACATGATCAGTTTTGCGAAAGCCTTCATGTCCTCTTTGAGGTACTTTTCGTCCTTGCTCAAAAGAAGATAGGCGTGGAAAAGGCCGTTCTTTTTGTCGTTTTCCACCACTTTATAAGCGTTCGTCCGCCTGATCAGCGCGTTATTTTCCATCGAAAAGCCTCTCTTTTAAGACTGCGAGGATTTTTTCTCTCGTCTGATGTTTTTCGCCGCGGCAGTCTATCCTGACCACGCGTTCGGGATATTCCGCCGCCACGGCGAGGTATCCTTCGTATACCTTCTTATGGAAGTCCAGCCCCGAAAGTTCCACGCGGTCGGCCTTGTCCGCGCCGCCCTTCCTGCGGAACGAGATCGGAA
>UQZE01000052.1 GCA_900545325.1 uncultured Eubacteriales bacterium | reverse complement strand
GCCATCGGCAGCATGCAGTCGCATACGGCGAGCAACCCGTGTTCCATCGCGCAGTATGCCTCGGTCGCGGCGCTCAGCGGCGGCGAAGACTTCGTCGAAAACATGAAAAAGACTTTTGACGAAAGGCGCACCTATATGGTGGAGCGCGCGAATAAAATGAAAGGTGTGGTCTGCGCCGAGCCGAAAGGGGCGTTCTACCTGTTTATGGACGTTTCCGCGCTCTACGGCAAGAGCTTCGAGGGCGAAAAGATCGTCGGTTCCATGGCGTTTGCCAACGCGGCGCTCAAAAAGGGCGTGGCGCTCATTCCCGGCATCGCTTTCGGCGACGACAATTCCATCAGGTTATCCTACGCCATATCCATGGAAGACATCAAAGAGGGGCTCGACAGGCTGGAAAGCTTTATATCCGAGCTGAATTGAGGGATTTATCATGATAGAGTTCAATAAGAACAAAAACGTCTTGCAGGAAAAGACGTACGAATATGAATTGCAGGACGTGGCCGAACCTCAGCTTTTCAGGGACATGTTCGAATATACGAGCGTTCCCAAGGTCATATTCAACTTCCGCAACGTGCCGATGAATCCGCCCTCCGAAATATGGATTACCGACACGACGTTCCGCGACGGACAGCAGTCCACCTCGCCCTTTACGGTAAAGCAGATCGTCGATCTGTTCAAACTGATGGCAAAGCTCGGCGGTCCGAAAGGTCTGGTTCGGCAGTCGGAATTTTTTCTGTATTCCGAAAAGGACAGAAAGGCCGCGGAAGCCTGTATGTCGTTAGGACTGCCGTTTCCCGAAGTAACCAGCTGGATCCGCGCGAACAAAAAGGATTTCGAGCTGGTCAAGAGCATGAACATCAAGGAAACGGGCGTGCTCGTCAGCTGTTCGGACTATCACATTTTCAAAAAGATGAATTTAACGCGGTCGCAGGCGCTCGATAAATACCTCGGCATCGTCAAGGACGCGCTGGCGGCGGGCGTGAAACCGCGCTGTCACTTCGAGGACATCACCCGCGCGGACTTCTACGGTTTCGTGGTGCCTTTCGCCTCCGAACTCATGCGCCTTTCCAAGGAAAGCGGCATTCCCATTAAAATCCGCGCGTGCGATACCATGGGATTCGGCGTCACCTATCCCGGCAGCGCTCTGCCGAGAAGCGTGCAAGGTATCATCTACGGGCTCAACTATTATTCGGGCGTACCGTCGGAACTGCTCGAATGGCACGGCCACAACGACTTTTATAAGGTCGTTACCAACGCGACCACGGCGTGGCTGTACGGCTGCGCGGCCATCAACTGCTCTTTGCTCGGCATCGGGGAGAGGACGGGTAACTGCCCGCTCGAAGCCATGGCTATCGAATACGCTTCCATACGCGGCACGGACGACGGCATGGATTTCACCGCGATCACCGAGATCGGCGAATATTTTGAAAAAGAGATCGGGTACGTCATACCGCCGAGGACTCCGTTCGTGGGCAGGAGCTTTAACTCCACGCGCGCGGGCATCCATGCGGACGGCATGCTGAAAGACGAGGAAATCTACAATATTTTCGATACGAAAAAGATACTGAACCGGCCGATGCACGTTTCCATCAACAACGCGAGCGGGCTGGCGGGCATAGCCTACTGGATCAACGAATACTACGATCTGCCCGAAGAGCATAAAATAAGCAAAACGGAGCCTGTCGTGGCGCAGATCAAGGAGCTGATCGACAAGGAATACGCCGAAGGCAGACAGAGCGTGTTCGGCGACGACGAACTCGACGGCATGGTCATGCTGCTCGACAAGGAACTTCATAAAAAGCTGATGATATTAGGACAGTGAAGAAAGCCGCGCAGAAAGCGCGGCTTTCTTATTTTCTGCGGGCGGCGCGATAGGCGGAGGTCGTCATGCCGTGCCGCTTTTTAAAACATTTGAGAAAGTATTCGTACTCTTTGAAACCGGACATATAAGCGATCTCTCTGGCGGTGAGGTCGGTCTTTTCGAGCAGTTCTTCCGCGCGTTTCATCCTCAGTCCGTTGACGTAGGAAATCACCGAAACGCCCTCGCTGTTTTTAAAAATCTTACACAGGTGGGAGTGCGAAATATGCATGGAACGGCTGAGATATTCTACGGAAAAATCGTCGTAAAGATACTTCAGACCGATAAAGCGTTTGATCTCTTCGATATAATCGTTATGATAAAAAAATATAGTCTTGTCCGTGTCCTCGGATACGGAGGCCAACGTCGAGAAAAAGGCGCTCAGCGCCTCGAAATAGGGTACGGGACGCTGGTTTTCGGCTTCGGTGAAGATCTTGCGGAAGGCGGAGAGCAGCCTTTGCGGCTCCCCGCAGTTGATGATCGGCCTGTCGTAAGAAAAACCCGCCTGTTTCAGATAGCTTTCCGCAAACGCGCCCGCAAAGTCGAACCACACGTATTCCCATGGCGATTCCTTATCGGGAAAGTAGGTGAATTCGCAGCGGTCGTCGAGCGCGAACACCTGATATTTGCAGATATGCCGCTTTACGCCGCCGAGATCGAGCGTTCCGCCTCCGTTCAGCACGAAATGTAGGGTGAAATGGTCCTGATTCCTGGGAAAGAGCTGCGGTTTTACGAAACGAAAGTTGTTATAACCGATGGACTGGATATGAAGTTCTTTTTCCGTGCGCGCCACGTAAAATTTTACGCATTCGGGCGCGTCGATAAAAAATTTGTTTTCTTTCATATTTTACATCATAGCACAAAATAATAAAAAAGTACAGTTTATATATAATTTTTTTCATTGTATTTGCAGGCCTTCGGTGATACAATAGAAAAAAACGCAACGGAGTGTATTTTATGGAAAGAGTCAACATCGGGGTGATCGGTCTGGGGCAGAGAGGTTCGGGACTTCTCGACACTATCCTCGCGATAAAAGAGGCGCGCGTAGTCGCTGTGAGCGATATATACGAAGACCGCCGCGCCGCGGCCGCGGAAAAGGTGGAAAAAAAATACGGCGAAAAACCCGCCGCTTACGCAGATTACCGCGAAATGCTGAGCGATAAAAACGTGGCGGCGGTGCTGATCACCGCCGGCTGGGAAGAACATATCCGCATCGCGGTGGAGAGCATGCGCGCGGGCAAGATCACGGCCATGGAAGTAGGCGGCGCTTACGACGTGGAAGAATGTTGGGAACTCGTCCGTACGTACGAACAGACGGGCACGCCCGTCATGATGATGGAAAACTGCTGTTACGACCGTTTCGAACTGCTCGCCACGGCGATGGCCCGCGCGGGAAAATTCGGGGAGATCGTGCACTGCCACGGCGCTTACAGCCACGATCTGCGCGACGAGATCATGGGCGGAAACGTCAACCGCCATTACAGACTGAACAATTACATGCACCGCAACTGCGAAAACTACCCCACGCACGAGCTGGGGCCGATCGCCAAGATCCTCGGCATAAACCGCGGCAACAGAATGATTTCGCTCGTTTCCGTCGCGTCTAAGTCCGCAGGGCTGCGGGAGTTCGCCAAAACCGATAAAAATCCGGATAAGTCGTTGGAAAACGCGACTTTCCGCCAGGGCGACATCGTGAATACCGTAATCACCTGCGCGAACGGGGAAACGATCTCGCTCAAACTCGACACCACGCTGCCCAAATACTATTCGCGCGAATTTACCGTGCGCGGAACGAAAGGGCTTTGTCTGCAGGAAGCGAATATGGTGTTCCTCGAGGAAAAATGCTATTCGCATGAATTTTTCGAACCCGAACGCACGATAGAAAAATACCTCAACAACGCCAAAGAGTACGAAGAGGAGTTCTTGCCCGACATCTGGAAGAATATCACGGAAGAGGACAAGGAACTCGGGCACGGCGGCATGGATTTTCTCATGTTCAAGGACTTTTTCAAACGCATCCTCGAAGGTCGCGAACTCGCGGTCGACGTATACGACGCTGCTGCATGGATGTGTATTTCCGCGCTTTCGGAACAGTCTGTCGCGCTCGGCGGCGCGCCTGTGGCGATTCCCGATTTCACGAACGGGCAATGGGTGAAACGCCCGCTTTCCGACGTAGTGGATTTTTCTTATCTGAAAAAATAAGCACATCGGCCGTCGGTGCGGAATAAAATATATTGACGAACACTCTCCTTCGGCAGAACGGAAAAAAGCGCCCGTCCGCCTTCGGAAAAAATTATTTTGTAAATTTTCGGAAAAACTATTGAAATCCTGCGGGAAATAGTATACAATAAAGAAAAGCAAAAATTTATGGAGGAGAAGACATGAAAATCGTTTACGGACCTAAAGGGACGGGCAAAACAAAAATCGTGATAGACCAGGCGAACGCGACCGTCGATTCGGCGAAAGGGCACGTAGTATTTATAACGGATACCAATAGGTATATGTACGATTTGAAATATCAGATCAGATTTATAGATACCAAGGTATACGGCGTTAAATGCGAAAACGAGCTCACGGGTTTTATCAAGGGCATCGTCGCCGCAAATTCCGATAACGAATACATCTATATCGACGGTATCGCGCGGATTGCGAACAAGCCGCTTTCCGAACTCGGAAAATTCTTTGAATTGATCGAAAATCTCGAAAAACAGTTTAACGTATCTTTCGTGTTCACGTGCAGCGCCGCGAAGGAAGAATTGCCCGAATTTTTGAAAAAATACGCGTAAACGGAAGAATTATTCATAAAACCGCGGGCAGAAAGTTGCTTTTTCAGGCAAAAATATAGTATGATAAAGGGGACGGAAACGTCCCCTTTTAATTTATTTTCAAAGGAGTTAAACATGAAATTTTATTCCACGCGCGGCAGCGCTTGCGCGAAAAACGCATCGGAGGCCATCGTCAAGGGGATCGCCGAGGACGGCGGATTGTTCGTACCCGAAAAATATCCCGATTTAAGCGGTTCGTTGGAGGAAATGCTCGGCATGGACTACGCCGACCGCGCGGCTTTCGTGCTTTCTTCCTTTCTGGAAGAATATGATTACGACGAATTGCTGCAGGCCTGCGAGGAAGCTTATTCGCAGTTCGACGAAGACGCCGCGCCCGTGGTCAAACTGGACGAAAATCTGTATATTCTGGAACTTTTTCACGGACCTACGCTGGCGTTCAAAGATATAGCGCTCACGCTTCTTCCGTATCTTCTCCGCGCAGGGTGCGACAATACGGGCATAAAAGAGGATATACTCATACTCACCGCGACGAGCGGCGATACGGGCAAGGCCGCGCTCGAAGGGTTCAAAAACAAAAAGGGCGTCAAGATCATGGTGTTCTATCCCGACGAGGGCGTGGCTGATATGCAGCGGCTGCAGATGGCGACGACCGAGGGCGGCAACGTGAACGTGGTCGCGGTGGAGGGCAATTTCGACGACTGCCAGACCGCCGTGAAAAAGATCTTCACCGACGAAGATTTCAAGGCCGAACTGAAGAAAAACGGCGTGATTTTTTCTTCCGCAAATTCCATGAATTTCGGCAGGCTCTCGCCGCAGATCGCCTATTATTTCTCGGCCTACTGCGACCTCGCCGGCGCGGGGGAAATCAAACTCGGCGATAAGGTGGACTTCGTGGTTCCGACGGGCAATTTCGGCGATATCCTCGCGGGATATTACGCGAAGAAAATGGGGCTTCCCGTCGGAAAGCTCATCTGCGCGTCCAACAGAAACAACGTTCTCACCGACTTTTTCGAAACGGGCGTTTACGACGTCAACAGGGAATTTTTCAAAACGATGTCGCCGTCGATGGATATACTCGTGTCGAGCAATCTCGAACGGCTGATCTACGACGTGGAAAACCGCGACGCGGAAAAGGTGAAGGCGAAAATGCAATCGCTTTCCGAAACGGGGCGTTACGAGGTGGATAAAAACCGCGTCGCCCGCCTGAGAGAGAGCTTCTACGCGAATTTCTGCGCCGAAGAAACGTGCGCGGAAACCATAGGCAATTTCTTCGAGGAATACGAATACGTGCTCGATCCGCACACCGCGGTCGCGATGAGCGTTTACGACGGTTATGCCTGCGAATATCCCGGAGAGGCGCGGCCCGCCGTGATCCTCTCGACGGCAAGCCCCTATAAATTCCCCTCGGACGTATACGAGGCGATCTCGGGAAAGGCGGAAAGCGACCCCTTCAAGGCGGCGGATAAGCTGGAAAAGGAAAGCGCCGTGCCCGTTCCCGAACAGATAACGGCGCTGAAAACGCTGCCCGTGCGCTTTGAAAAACGGGCGAAAAAGGACGAACTGAAAGCGCTTGTGCTCGATTTTGCCTTGAAAAAGTAAAAATAAAGCGAAGAAAAGAAGCAATTGCCGCGGTTGTAATTGCTTTTTTTTTTTCGTTGTGTTAAAATGGTATAAAATAGCGGAGAGTAGAAGTTATGGACGGGAAAAAGGTCATCTTAAGCGGAATACAGCCGAGCGGCATACTTACGATCGGAAATTATCTCGGGGCGATCCGCAACTGGGGCCGCATGCAGGACGAATACGACTGCCTTTTCATGCTGGCGGACCTGCACACGCTCACGGTCAGACAGGATCCCGCCCGCCTGCGCGCCAACGCCTATGAACTGACGGCGCTCTATCTCGCGTGCGGGCTGGACCCCGAAAAGTCGGTGCTCTTTTTGCAGTCGCACGTGTCGGCTCATACCGAACTTACGTGGATATTGAATACCATAGCTTATCCGGGGGAGCTTTCGCGCATGACGCAGTTTAAGGATAAGAGCCTGAAACACGCCGACAACGTCAATATGGGACTGATGGATTATCCCGTGCTGATGGCGGCGGATATCCTTCTGTACCAGGCGGACGTCGTGCCTATCGGCGCGGATCAGAAACAGCACCTCGAACTAACGCGCGATCTGGCAATTCGCTTCAACAACCGTTACAGCGAAACTTTCAAAGTGCCGGAGGCCTATATCGGGAAAGTCGGCGCAAAGATATACAGTTTGCAGGAACCGGACAAGAAGATGAGCAAGTCCGACGAAAACTTGAACGCGTTTATCTCTATGGACGACGATACGGACGCGATCATGCGTAAATTCAAGCGCGCGGTTACTGACAGCGGCAGCGAAATACGCAGGGGCGCGGATAAACCGGGAATCACCAACCTGCTCAATATTTATTCGCTTTTTGCCGACAAGAGCGTTGAGGATGCGGAAAGGGAGTTCGAGGGCGCGGGCTACGCGGATTTCAAACTGCGCGTAGGCGAGGCCGTCGCCGCGGGCATAGAGCCCATAAGGGCGGAGAAGAACAGGCTGCTCGCCGACAAAGGCTATATCGATAAACTGCTTGCAGAGGGAGCGGCAAAAGCCGAGTATATCGCAAACAAGACCTTGAGAAAGGTTTATAAAAAAGTCGGTCTGCTGCCGAGAGCGAGGATATAAATGTTCGGATATATCAGGACGGATTTGCCCAATCTGTATATAAAGGATTCCATGCTCTACAAGTCCATGTACTGCGGGCTGTGCAAGAGCATAGGGGGAAAGTGCGGACAATGCGGAAGGTTTTCTTTGACCTACGATCTTACCTTCCTTTCGGCGCTCTTTCATAATCTTTTGAACGTCGATATCAAAATAGAGAAAAAACGGTGCGTGCTGCACTGGCTTGTGCCCCGTCCCATAGCGAAGAGGGACGATCTTACCGACCGCGTCGCCTGTCTGAACGTGATACTCGCCTACTATAAAGTACGCGACGACATGGAGGACGACCGCCGCGGCAGGGGCAAACAGGCTTTTTTAAGAAAATCGTATAAACGGGCGCGGGCGGCGGAACCGGAATTCGACGCTATCGTGAACAGAAACTATAAAAAGCTCGTGGAATACGAAAAGAAAAACGGCGACAGCCTGGATATGGCGGCCGATCCGTTCGGCAATATGATCAAGGAGATCGCCGCCGAACTGCTGCGGGAAAAGGCGACGGAGACCGCGCTCGATCTCGGTTATAATCTCGGCAAGTGGATTTATTTGATCGACGCGTTGGACGACTTCGACAAGGATAAAAAGAAAAAGAGTTTTAATCCTTTCGTCAACGCATATCCCGAAGCAAAAGGCAAGGAAGAACTTTGCAAAGCGTACGAAAAGGAGTTGGAATACGCGTTCGGCACCATTCTTCAGCAGATCGCTGCGGACGCGAAAGCGCTTGAATATACTTTCAACCACGATTTGACGGACAATATTCTGTACCGCGGTCTGGGCGTCAAAACCAAACAGGTGATGACCGAAACCAAAGTTAAAAAGAAAAGTCGGATAATGTAAATAAGGAGTTTTTATGCAGGAAAATTATAAGATACTCGGCGTCAGCGAAAATGCGACCAACGAAGAGATAGAAAAGGCTTACAGGGAACTGAAAGCCAGATTGAGGGAAGAACGTTTCATGGAGGGCGAAGTCGGCAACGAGGCGGCGAAAAAGCTCACGCAGGTGGAAACCGCCTACGCGGAGATCAAGGCCGTGCGCGAACAGACCAAGAGCGCGGAAGACCACGTTTACGATTTTTCCGAAGTCGAAGCGTTTCTGAAGGACGGCAAGATCAACGAGGCGCAGGATAAGCTCGACAATTATAACGACAGAAACGCCGAATGGCATTACCTGCAGTCGGTCATTTTCTATAAAAAGAACTGGACGAACGAGAGCAAAAAACAGCTTGAGATCGCCATGAACATGGAGCCGACCAACAGCAAGTACAGCACGGCTTATACCAAGCTGAAAGAAAAAATCGAGTTCACCGAAAAGCAGTTCAAGTCGGGAAATACCGATTTCAGCAGGGAACAGCAGTCGGCCGGCGAAAGGCAGATGGGCGGCGACGCATGTTCTTCGATGATGAATTTCTGCACGACGCTCTGCTGCATGGATATGCTTTGCAGCTGCTGCTGCAGATAAATGAAAAGCCGCGTTATTGCGCTGTCGGCGATCTCCGCGGCGTTTGTCGCGCTGTTTCTCACGCTGGGCGCTTATATCGAATTTATAGACATAATATCGGTGATCGTCGCCTCCGTATTCATCGTGCTGCCGATGTACGAAAATTCCAAACTCGGCAGTTTTCTCGCCTTTCTCGCGGGCGGCATCATCGCGTTTTTATTCAGCGGCATGAATATTTTTACGCTGGTATTTCCGTCGTACTTTCTCTTTTTCGGCGTTTTGCCCATTGTGAACCGCATTGCGGAGAGTAAAAATTTCAATAAACCTTTGTGGTTTGCGATTAAATTCGTCTGGTTTGCCGCGGTGTGCGTCTTTTTGGTCTTTTTCTATATTGAGATCATGAAGATGCCCATAGAATTCAGTTTCGATATTTTCGGAAAAGACTTCGATTTCAGCGGCATAAACAATATAGAAATTATCTTCTGGATCGCATTTGCCGTCGTCGCGGCCGTATTTTTTCTGGTTTACAATAAGTTCGTGCAGGTTTCGCAGATCTACGTGGACAAGGTGCTGTCGAGGATCATTAAAAAGTAACCTATGATAAATAAAAACGAAGAAAGGATATCTTTAATAACCGCCGTCGGAGCAAACGGCGAAGGACTTGTCAAGGAAGAAGGATGTGTCATTTTTCTTCCCTTTGCTTTTTTAGGCGAAAAAGTCCGTTATAAGGTGCTTAAGGTCAAAAAAAATATCGCTTTCGGCAAGGTTACGGAAGTGCTTGTGCCCGCGGAAGAACGCGTCAAACCCGTTTGTCCGCTGTTCAGGCGGTGCGGCGGATGTCAGCTGCAGCATATCAAATATACCGAGCAGCTGAAAATGAAGAGAAAGACGGTGGCCGACTGTTTTTTGAAAATAGCGGGGCTGTCCGCAGACGTTCAGCCGACCGTGCGCGCCGACAGCCCGTACGGTTACAGAAACAAATTGCAGATCCCCGTCGTGGAAAAGGACGGCGAAACGGTGATCGGATTTTATGCCGAGAACACCCACCGCGCGATCAGGACCGACCGCTGCGCAATCCACCCGGAATGGGCGGAAACGATTATCGCCGTATTCAACGATTACATAAACAAGTATCGCGTCAAGGGCTATGATGAAGAGCGGCATACGGGCGACCTCAGACACATTGTCGTCCGCGCCGTGGAAGATAAATTTATCGTTACGATGGTATGCCTGAAAGAGAAGATAGCCGGAGCAGACGAGCTTTACGGAAAACTGAAAGAAAAGTTTGAAAATATAACGCTTTATCTGAACGTGAACGACGCGCGGACCAACGTGGTGTTCGGCAAAACTTTCCGTCTGATAGGCGGAAGCGCCTTCTACGTGGCGTCGGTCGGCAAACTGCAATACGAATTCGGCGTGCAAAGTTTTCTGCAGGTCAATGCGGAAATGAGCGAAAAGCTCTATAAAAAGGTGGTGGAGCTCGCCGCTCCCGATGAAAATTCCGTCGTGGTAGACGCGTTCAGCGGCGCGGGATTGATGACCGCCATGCTGGCGCAGAAAGCGAAAAAAGTTTACGGGGTGGAGATCGTGCCCGAGGCCGTGCGCTGTGCGGACTCTTTGGCAAAGCGCAATCATCTGACGGAAAAAATGGAAAACATCTGCGGTAAATGCGAGGAAGTCCTTCCCTCGCTCATACCGGAATTGAAAGAAAAATTCGGAAAGATCACGCTGATTCTGGATCCGCCCCGCAAAGGCGCGGACGCGTCCGTGATCGGCGCGGCTCTGCGGGCGGAGGCGGATAAGATCGTATACGTTTCGTGCAACCCTGCTACGCTCGCGCGCGACGTAGGGCTGCTGATCGGTTCTCTGACCGAACGGGACGGCGAGGTCGTAAAGGCGGAGGCTTACGAGCCGCGTTATTCGATAGAATATATACGCCCGTACGACTTCTTCCCGCAGACGAAACACGTCGAGACACTGGTACTGCTTTCCAAAAAAAAGCCTGACAGTCATATCGTAGTTGATGTCGAGTTTGGCGAGGGAGAAGGTAAGATTTCATTAAAAGATGCGCTGAAACGTGCCGAAGGGCGAAAGCCGAAATCTAAAACGACATATAAGGATATCCAAAATTATGTTGAAGAAAACTATGGCTTCAAGGTGCATACGGCATATATCGCGGAGGTCAAGCGTAATTTGGGGTTGCCAATGTATGATGCTCCTAACGCAGTCGAAGAGTTAAAACGTCCGAGATCGCATCCGACTGAAAAAATGGTTTTGGCTATCAAAGAGACTCTGGCACATTTTGAAATAATATAATAAGGAAAAGCGCAAGAAAATCTTGCGCTTTTTTAATTAAAAAAATAAGAACTCAAAAAAATCTATGCTTGTAGGCTAATTTCATCGAAAAAGAATATATAACACAATTCAGAATTGTAAAACTTGTCATTTCAATTGCTATAAACTTTATATGATGCCAAGGCGTATCAATCATATAATAGAGAAAAAGGGGGTGGTTACTTGCTCTTTTATCTTTTTTTATGTATAATATAGGAAAAATCAAAGCTCAAAAAGGAGTGGTCATTATGAATAGGATTGCAGTAATATATTGTTCAGTCCATCATAAAAACACAGAAAAATTGATTTCGTATGTTGATACTACTGACAATTTTGATCTCTGTAAGTCAGAAGATATAAAACTGGGTGATTATGATCTGATAGGATTTGCTTCCGGCATATATATGGGAAAACTGCATGGCAAATTGATTCGTTTTATAAAAACAAATCAGAGTAAGCTAAAAAATATCTTTTTGGTTTATACAAGCGGAAGCGGAAGCAAGAAATATGGCAAAAAAATTAAAAAAGAGCTGACGGATTTAGGTCTGAGCGTGATAGATACTTTTTCATGCAAAGGTTTTGATACATACGGTCCATGGAAGCTAATTGGTGGGCTTGCAAAAAAGCACCCCAATGAAAATGATTTTGCAAATTATTCGTTATTTATTAAAAATTTGCAGATAAAAAAGTAAGTAGGTTCTAAAATGGTAAAGAGGAAAGTGTATGCTGAAAAAAAAGAAGAATAACGATGCCGAGATCGTGAAGGAAAACTATAATAAAAACGCACAGTTAGAATGGGAACGTCTGGAAGGTTTCCACTTTGAGTTTGAGATTGCAAAACATTATCTGAAAAAATATCTGCGGGGGAAAACTGTTTTGGACATCGGAGGCGGTCCGGGCAGATACAGCGTGTGGCTTGCCAAGCAGGGGTACGACGTGACCCTTGTCGATCTGAGTGAAAACAACATTGCACTTGCAAAACAGAAATTTCAAGAGTATGGTGTACAGGTAAAAGCGTATGCTTGCGATGCGCGGGATTTATCTGCTCTCGACCTTTCGATTTTCGATAATGTGCTCATCATGGGACCGCTTTATCATTTGTCCGACGTTGAGGACAGAAAGAAATGCGTTTTAGAAGCAAAAAAGCACCTTGCAAAAGACGGTATTTTGTTTACGTCGTTTATTACGCTTACAGCGGGACTGAACTATTATCTCGATACAGCTCCTGAACAGTTGATACACGAACCCGCAATGGATCTGTTTGACCGTATGGAGAGAGACGAATCTTGGAGCGGTATGGCTTTTACGCAGGCAACCTTTATCAATAGTCTGGAAGTGTTGCCGTTTTTTGACGAACTCGGTTTTGAGAAACTTGCTCTGTTGGGACAGGAAGGTCTAACGGGTCCGCGTCTGACAAAAATCGAAAATTCCGACGAAGAGGTACGCAAAACCTATCTCGAAATTTCCTTGCGCGTGTGCGAAAATCCGCAATATTATGCTTACAGCAATCACCTGCTGTATATCGGGAAAGCAAAATAAACGAAAAAAAGTAAAACAGGCAAAATGGAAAAAAGAGGTGAGAAATGGCGGTTACAAGTATAAAAGCGGTGCTTCCGTGCGAGATAAATAAAGTGTGGGAGCTTGTCTTGGGGGTGGAAAATTACGGCGCTTGGAGAAGCGATTTGAGCAAAACCGAAGTGATAAACAATAGACAGATCGGAAGAGCG
>UQZE01000051.1 GCA_900545325.1 uncultured Eubacteriales bacterium | reverse complement strand
GACGCTCTTCCGATCTTACGACAATATGGAAATGGCCGCAAGACCGAGCAGATAGCAGATCAAAAAAGTCAATGCCAGCACGCCGACGGAAATTAAAATTTTCAGCCAGAGCTTACGGCACGTTTTTATGACGAGCAAATTTGCAAAGGAAAACACCGCGCTGACCGCGCCGCCGATCGCCCCGCCGATAACGGGCACGATTTTACAGAGCGCCGCGCTGTTTCCCCACACCAAAATCAGTACAAAGGGCAGCACGGATAAAACGATCTCATACCACTTTACGGGCGAGGACAACGCGACCGTTTCCCCTTTGTAACTCATTTTTGCGCCGCGCAGATATCCGCCCGTGATCTGCACCTTTTCGTTTTCCTCCGTAAGGAATACGTTTTTCTGTTCGGCTTTCAGAGCGACGCCGTTGACGGACAGGCTTTTTCTGCCGCTCCAAAAGCTTTCCTCGTAGACGATCTCCCCGAGGACGGCGTGATTTACCACGCTTTTCATATTTTCCCCTCCTGCTGAATTTATTATAACAAAGAAAGCGCATGACAACGCTTTCTTTATCATCCCCGATTATTTTATCTGCACCGCTTTGCCGCCCGTCAGCACCAGCATTTTCACCGCCGCCAGCGAATAGTCGTTCGCCTCCACGGTCAGCGGCTTGTCGATACTGCCGCGCGCAAGCACTTTCACGAAGCCCGCGTTGGGCGCGACGAGTTTCTTTTCTTTCAGCTTCTCCACGGTAACGACGTCGCCCGCTTCGAAATTCGCGGAGATGGTGTCGAGATTGACAATGGCTTTCTTGCCGCCGACGTTCCCGCCCTCCTTGATCTCGATGAACGTTACCGCAATATCGTCCGAAACGGCTACGTCCGCCTCGCCGATGCTGATCTTGTTGCGGATAAGATCGGCGATGTTCACGGGCGTGATCTCCTTGTTCGTCATGTCGCCGCGGCTGATCTTCTTGAGCTTGACCAGGCCCTCCTCCAAAAGCGCGTCCGTATCCATATATTCTTCGTGATAATCCACGGTCGGGATTTCGCCCTGCGGCACGTCGGCCAGCATGTCGGCGATCAGATCCTTCGCATAGCCGAGCTTTCTCTCGCTCCTGACTTCGAACTTGAAGGGAACTTCTTCATATTTGGCGCTGTCGCCCACGTTTTCGCCGTGATACTTGGTATCGGCGTATTCCGTCGGATCGGCGGCGAGATAGAGCTGAATCATCTTGCCGCGCACCGTCATTTTCGCATACAGTTTTCTGCCGATGCGGAAACTCTCCGCGCCCCAGCTTATGCGCGAGGTCATCTTTTTATAGGAAAGAAGATAGTTTTTCAGTTCGGTGTAGTAATCCTGCACCTCCTCCACGGCCTGGATCAGACGGGCCTTGAAACTGCGGTCGTACGTTACGAGGAACTTTCCGCTGAAAAGCTCGGCCGTGGTGAGCGCGCGCTCTTCCTTGTTTTCCTTTTCCGCGGCGGGCGCGGTTTTTTCCCGCTCTTCCTCCGCAGGCTCCCGCCCGGCCGTTTCTTCCGCGGCGGGCGTTTCCGCCTGCTCCTCGGCAACTTCGGCCTTTACTTCCTCTTCCAGGTATTCCGAAGGTTCTTCGGCCGCCATGACGGCGTTTTCTATCGTTTCCACGGCTTCTTCTACGTTTTTCTCTTCGGCTTTTTGTTCCGCCGTTTCCTCTGCGGGAGCGGATTTTTCCTCCGCCGCGGCTTCGGCCTCAGCCGCTTTTTCCCTCTTCGCCCTGCGGTTGCTCTTGATGCCGCCCGCAAGCGCGACGATCAGACAAATTACCACGATACCCGCAGCCACCGCGATGGTTATGATATCGTCGGTCGCCATTAACAACAGATCTAACATAAATCACCTCACCGTTTTTCAGTCCGCCATTGCGGCCCGTAATAATATTATTGTAACATTCCCGTAGTTTATTGTCAATAGCGCAAAGCGGTAAATTTTGTGAAATTTGTAAATTTTTTCACGAAAAATCGAACACGTATACGCAAAAACGATACTTCGGACGGGCATCAAAGGACAATTTGCGCGAGCGTTTCGCCTACTTTCGCCCGTATGGAAAGGGCGTAAGCGCTCTCCGTTCCCGTATCCGAGAGGTTGATGATGACCGCCCGTTTTCCCTTGAAATACCGCACGAGATAAGCCGCGGGATACACGGTGAGCGAAGTGCCCGCAACGATGAGAAGATCGGCGCCCTCCATCGCGCGCACCGCGCCGTTCCAGGCGTCTTGGGGCAAAGGTTCCCCGTAAAGCACCACGGACGGTTTGATCGTTCCGCCGCAGGCGCACTTCGGCACGCCCGCCGCCGCGGCCACGGCCTCCGCGCCGTACTCCCTGCCGCAGCGCATGCAGGCGTTCCTGTAAATGCTGCCGTGCAGTTCATACACCGTTCGGCTGCCCGCTTTCCGGTGCAGGCCGTCGATATTCTGCGTAATCACCGCCGAAAGCCGCCCCTTTTCCTCCATTTCGGCAAGCTTGCGGTGCGCGGCGTTGGGCATGACGTCGGTTACGAGCATACGCTCTTTGTAGAACCTGAAAAACTCCTCGGGGCAGGCGTCGAAAAAAGTGCGGCTGAGCATGGTTTCGGGACTGTGGGCAAACTTCTGCCTATACAGCCCGTTCTCGCTTCTGAAATCGGGGATCCCGCTCTCCGTGGAAACGCCCGCGCCGCCGAAAAACACGATATTTTCCGCCTCTTCCACCCAGTTTTGCAAAATCTTTATTTTATCCATATGCACATTATAACACAAAAAGACGGAATGTTAAGCGAATTTTTTCGATAAAAAAAAGAGGCGCAGGCCTCTTTTTTTTATCGTTATTTTTCGTATTCCGCAAACGGATCGGGTATGACCGCGGAACCGACGTAAGCGTCGTTCAGCCCCGTAAAGACGCGGGCCGTGCCGTCCTCCCCGCGGAGGACGCCCGACGTAAAGGTGATGTCGCCGAGGTCGAACCGCTTTTTCTCCGTTTCGGGGAAACGGTCGCGCGACACGATCATCTTGTTCTGCGTGATCTCGCGCGTAACGGGGTCTATGGCGAACGCAATGCCGTAATAATGCAGGCGCTGTCCGTCCGCTTCGTACGTTCTGCAAGCCTTGTGCCCGATCGCGCCCAGCTTGCCGTTTTTCAGCACGGTCAGCTGGTTCACGCCGCCCCATTCGTCGTCCTTGAACATCTTTTCGAGGAAGGGCGCGTTTTCGATGACGTCCGCAGTCAGCTCTCCGAGCCCGTTCACCACGGTGAAACCGATCTTCGCGATACAGCCGTATTTTTCCATGCTCGCGCCCTGCGGGCGGCTGCACACGGCGATTTTGCCGTCGGGCAGCTCGGCCAGGCGCACGTCCTTCATCTGTTTCGGCCCTTCGAGGAATTTTTCCAGGCCGAAGGGCGAACCTATATAAAAATCGGTCTGCCAGCAGGTGTCGCCTCCCTCGACTTCGGGAAAGGTAACGTTCACGCCGCCGAGCACCAGTTTTCCGCCGACAAAGGTAACGAACGGATCCTGCAGCGGCAGGCGGACGGTCCCTTCCGCCGCGCGCCACACGTCGCCCTCGCGCACGAAAAAGCGCACTTCGGAAAGCTCGGTATCCCGCTTTTCCACTCTGCCGGCGATATATTCCCTGCCCTCCCACATAAAGGGTACGGAGGGGTTGTATACGTCATAGCCCTCGGCGCCCGCGAATTTTTCCACGCGCGCGTTATCCACTCTGCCCGACACCTTAAAATCTTCGTACATATCCCGCACGGAAAGGGCGGGCACTGTTTTTTCAAACATTGTTTAACTCCTTTTATCTTTTGCCGCGCCCGAACGGGCGCGGCCGTATAACTTATTATCTGTTCTTTCTGCGGCGGAGCAGGAGCGCCAGCCCCGCGAGGAGCACCGCGCCCGCGCCGAGCGCCGCGCTGTAAACGGTGAAAGAGCTCTTGCAGCTGCAGCCGCCGGCGGGCTCGCCGCCGCTGCCGCCCTCCGTAACGGTGAACGCCGCGCTGCCCGTATCCGAACTGTAATAACGCTCTGCCGTGGCCGTAACCTGCACGGTGTACTCTCCCGCGCGTTTCAGCATGGTGCAGTCGAACGAAGTTCCCGTAACCGTCTGCGAGATGAGCACGCCCGTTTCGTTGCTGACGACTACGATATAGCCTTCGGCGTCGGGAACGGCGTTCCAGCTCGCAACCTGATCCTTGACGGTAACTTCGGGCGTTTCCAGCGTGCCGAGTTTCGCCACGCCCGCGCCCGGCGTCATTTCGATGAGCTGCGCGTAGGATATCTTCACCACGGGCGTGTCGGCGCCGTCGAAACCGTCCGCCGTCGCGCCGAACACCACGCGCACTTTATGCGTCCCCGTTACCGACTGCGCGGGGCCGTCCTTGCGGCTTTCGAGCGTGCCGTTGATGTCGATATACACGTCGGTCGCTTCCGTCCTTCCGTGTATGTCGAAGGTATTGTCCGCAAGATAGTACGGCGTTCCGTCGATCATGATCTTCAGGAAGTAGCCGCCCCGGCTCCCCGCCGCAAAGCGTATGGCGAGCACGGGCGAATTGTCGAAGTTGAGCGAAGTTTCCAACGCCGCGACGCTGCCCCAGTTGGTATAGGGAACGGTGAGCGAGGCTACGTCCGACGCCTCGTCGTAAGAGGCCGACGCCTGGTTGTCGTTCGCCGCCATGGAGGCGAATTTCTTGGCGTTGTAGTTTTCCACCACGTTGGTGTAGAAAGCGAAGTTCGCGGCGTCGCTGTCGAGGTAGACCGCGCCGTCCCCTGCGGCGGTAACGCTGATCGAGAAGTTGAACGCTTTCAGCCCGATCGCCGTGAGGTCCGCGAAATTATCCGTCGTTTCGCCCTCGGAAACGGTTTCCCCGCTGTCCGCGTCTTTCAGCGTGTAGCGGTAAGATTCGGCGTTTTCCACTTCGTCCCAGACGATCTTCATGCCGTCCGCCTTGAGGTTCGCGGGAGTGCCGAGTTTCACGCTCTCGATGTCGCCCTGTTTGAATGGCAGCCGCACTTCGGCAGAATCGAGTGCGTTGGCGCCGTAAGCCGTGATATAGAAACGGTAAACGCCGGTATCGAGGGAAAGCGAAGCGAGCGCGAGCGACGTACCCGACACCTTGCTCTGCTCCACGATTTTGCCGTCGGCGTCCTCTATGCGCACGTTGTACCCGGAAGCGCCCGCCACCGCGTTCCACACGATGGCGTTGGCGTCCTCGTCGAGCGCCGCGCCCTCGGGCGCCGCCAGGCGATACACGAAACGCACGCTTTCGAAAGTAACGCTGAACGCCGCGCCGCTGCCGCCGAGTTCATAGACCGCCGAGAATTCCCCTTCGATCTTGCATCCCGCCGCGGAAAGCGCCGCGACCACGTCTATCTGCGTTTCGCCGAGCTTGGCGCTACCTTCCCCGCCCGTAAGCGCGTAGGTCTTGCCGTTGACCGTCGCGTTGACGTACCAGAGCGCGTCCTCCGAAAGAGCCGCCACCCTGACGACGATATACGGATTGCGCGCCGCGTCCGCCGCGACGGCGGGCGTGAACAGCCCCTTGCTGTCGGGGTAACTTTCCGAAACGGTAACGCCTTGGTCGGAAACGACGACGTTGGAGGGATTGGTTCCGTCCTTATCCCAGGTCGCGATCTCCGCGCTCTGTACGGCGCCCGCCGCAAAATCGGGCGCGACGGCCGTGTAGTACGTTTCCACGCGGTCGACCGTAACCGACTTGCCGCCGCCGAGCACCTCTATCGACAAATAGACGTTTTTCTGTCCGCGGAGCGCGCCTCCCGTCGCCTCGTTCAGGTTGAATTCCACCGTGCTCTTCTTGTCGGACCAGTCGCCCAGCACGTATTTCTGTCCGCCGTCGAAGGCGGTTACCGACAATCTCCACTTGCCCGTCAGGCCGCGCACGCGGATGGAAAGTTCGGGGTTATAATCGAAATTGACCGTGAATTTACCGCTCACGCCGGCGATCGCCGTATCGCTCGACGACGAGCCTTTGTTGGTGATGACGGCGCGGTCGCTCGCGTCCGTTTCCAGCGTAACGTCCGCCGTGGTGCCCGAAGCTTTTTCCCAGTCGAGCCACGCTTCGTCCTTGACGGTCGTCCCCCAGGAAGTCAGTTTGTAATACGTGGATACGCCCGAAAACTCCGCCGAGCCTTCGCCCGACACGCCGACCACCACGCGCATGTTCATCACGCCTCCGAAACTGTCGTCCGGATAGTTCGCGCGGAGGGCCTTTACCACTTCCACGCTGTTTTCGAGCGAACTCTGTCCGTCGAGGAGCACGTAGAGTTTATCGCTCCCCTCGAACTTCACGCCCACGAAATATTTTCCCGTTACGTTTTCGAGAGAAATATCGAAAACGGGGTTCTGACCGAGGTCGGTCGCGATATACGGGGAAGCGATGCCCGAGTAATCCGCCGCGGATACGGAAGAAACTTTCACCGTACCGTCGCCTGTATATTCGAGCGCCGCGTCGTTCACGCCGCCGTCGGCGGCCGAGCCGGACCACAGGCTCATCCACACGGGCGAGAAGTTAAAACCCCATTCGTAGACGTCGGGCTCGTCGAGCACGGGCGAAGTGTACATATGGTACACGTTGAAGTCCCTGATGCTCACATAATCGCCTTTCACGCCGACAGGCGAGATCTTCACGCACGCCTTATGCGCGCCCTCCATGTCGAAAGTACGGTCTTCCTTCTGTATTTCTTCGAGGATATTGACGGTTACCTTGCCCGTGCGGCCGGTATCGCGTATGATATATGCGCCCGTATAGTTGTTATGCGTTTCCATGCCCTCTACGTAGACTTTAACCGCATAGAGCGAGGAAACGTCCGTTACCTCAAATTCCAGCATAGGTTCGCGCGAAAAGTCCATGGTGAACATTTCGGACGTAACAAAGCCGTAGCCCTTCATGGCCTCGGCGGTAACGGTGAATTCGCCGTCCGCGTTTGCGGAGGCAACCGAGGTGTGGTCGCTGTTGGGATACAGTTCCTGCCAGGAAACTGTGGAAGCGTTCCACTTGTCCACCATATCCTTAACGCTCTCGTATTCTACGGCGGGCGTTTTGACCACGTTGAGCACCTGCACGCTCACGGAGGATTTTTCTATGCTCCCGCCTGACAGCGTCAGGGTTGCGGTGATCGCGCCCTTGCCGTTTTTCAGTTCTTTGGTATCGATGGAAAAAAGGCCGTCGGGCGCGCTCGTGCCCGAATAGATGGTCGTTCCCGCAAAGGTGAGCGTAACGCCCTCCACATTCGCGCCCTCCGGCGCGACCGCTTCGAGAGAGGCGTAAATCGTCCCCTCCACCGTGCTGCCCGCCCTGACGGGTTCCTTACCCTCGGCGTCGGTATAGAGAGAAAGCGTTACCGAGCCGCGGTCCTGCGCGATAAATTCGCCGTTGCAGGTATAGTTGGAACCGTTTTTCACCACTTCCGCGCCCTGCGGTATTTCCGCGAGGATAAAAGTGGTATCCGCGGGAATGGTCATTTTCACCGTGCCGTTTTCACCGGCCGACGTTTGCACATAGGTCTTGGTTATGGTGTCGTACAGGCGGCTGCCCGCATTCTGCAGCGTTACGGTAATCTGCTTGGCCTCGTTATACGGGTTGTAGTACATCCAGAACGGAATATTTCCGCCGCTGTAAACGTCCAGCTTATTGAGGTCGGTGCGTATGATCATGGGAACGTCGGTATATTCTATCGTTCCGCCGAACAGGCCGACGTGCGAGGAACCGTACAGACCGTAGTCCGTTTCTCCGCCCCAGTCGAAGGTGAACGCGTCGCCGCTGGCGTAAGGCGTTACGGACTTATCCCATTCGGTGTCGCGCTTGCCGTCTTTCCACACGACGTACCTGCGGTAGCGGCGCAGTCCCTCGTAGGCGATAAAACCCGCCTTTTCGTCGTCCTGCGCGATCCAGTTGTTGGACTGATATTTTCCGTGATAGATCTCGTGTCCGCTCCCCGCGTCCTCCACCTTTCCTTCGGTGGAATACTGTTCGGGATAGTAAGCCTGCGCCGACTGCGAGGCGCTGAGCACCCAGCGCGACACGTCGCGCGCGAAACGGGTGTCGTATTTGACCATGGGGCCGAACCCGAGCATGGCGTCGAAAGTGTTCATGGCAAAGGCGTAGCCCTCGCCGTCGGTCAGCGAGCCCATCAGCCCGTTGGTGTATTTATCGCCCCAGTTTTCCGTGATCATGCCCCAGCCCGAACGGACGGTAGAGGTGCCGTCGAGCAGCCAGCCGAACATTTTCGCCACGTCGTAATTCGTGCCCTGTTCGGCGTTCATGCGCGCCGCGAGATAGGGCGCGAGGAAAGTGAGAACTTCGTAAAAAGGCGAAGTATCGAGTTTTTCGAGGTAGTTCATGCACCATACCGCCGCTTCGCGGAATTCTTCTATTTCTTCGTCGGTGGCGTATGCGGAACCGCCCTCTTCTTTCAGATTTTTATTGAGGGAATAGGCGGAATACAGAATATACGCCATGCCCGCCGCCGCGTCGGGTTCGTACCAGTTGCCGTCGTAAGGCTGCCCCGTGGCTAGGTTATAAGAGGTATGCCAGAAATCGGCGCTCGCGCCGCCCAGTCCCTCCACCGCGGAACGCCATTGACGGGCGCTTTCGGTGATGATGTCGTACATATACCAGCTTTCGGACTCGTACTGCGTGCCGAGCACCGAAAAGAGCACGCCGGGAAGAAGTTCGTACCACCAGGTAACGCCGGTCTTGCCGCCCGCGCCGCCGTTCAAAACGACGTTCTGCCCGTTGACGGCCTGATAGTATTCCACCACGCTCTTCACGAAGTTGCGCGTTTTGCCGTCCGAACACTTATAGGCGGTGAGGTCCATGCCCGCGAGCGCGCCGGACATGACTGCCGCGATGACCGTGATGCCCTCGCCCAGCGTTACGTCGTCCCCCTTGCCGACATACGGCGGTATCGACCAGATGTCCTCGGGCGCCTCGTCCCCTCTGCCTATCGACTCAAAGTAGGCCTTAGCGTTGCTGGACGCGGTATAGCGCGCTATCTTGCGCTCTCCGTTTTCGCCCGGAAAGGTATTGCTTTCGTCGAAAACGTAGGTGAGAAAGTCAATCGTGGTCTGTTTCCAGTCCTTTTCGTTGTACTGCTCCTCCGTGGGCAGCTGCAGTTCCGCCATATACGGATTTTCCTTGAATACCGCGGCGGAAGCTTTCTTCGTCGTAAAGCCCGACGTTACCGCGGGGATCGCGACGGCGGCGGTCAGAACGCAGGAAAGCAGAAACATGGTCATTTTTTTCACTCTGAATCCTCCTTGAAAATAAACGGACGGTCGCTCGGCTGCCCGAGCGGCCGTCCGCGAGCTACGGTTAAGCCTGTACGTCTTTTACCGTGAATTTAACAAATTTTATCGAAGTGCAGACAACGGTTTTATTCTCTTCGCTTCCGGCCTGGCCGCCGCCATGACCGAACGCGAACCAGATGACGCCGTCTTCGGTTATCTTATCGTTCCATTCCCTGGTGAGGAAGGCTTTCTGTATGGCCGAGTCGCCCCAGCCCGTGCCGACGACTTCTTCGCCTTTCAAAAACCTCGTGGCAATGTTCGCGCCCGCCGTGGAGTTTTCCACGTCGATCGTCCACTGCATATAATAATCGTCCGTCAGTTTATCGCGTACGGAGGAAATATCCACGTTGAAGAAGTTATAGCCCCAATCTCCGTTTTTCACGACAGAGGTCAGCTTGCCTTTTTCGCCCGTGAGCACGGTGTTGCCTCCCTTTTTCGCGGCCATCGTTTCGTAGTCGAGCGCAGAGAAATCCGTCAGCGCAAAGGCTTCTTCATAGCCGACTTCCACGGTATATTCGGGCGAATCCACGAAATATCCGTTATCCCCTTCCGCCTTGAACGTTACGGAATAGGTCTTGCCGCTCGTAAGTCCGAGCGCGGCGAGATCGACCGAAGGCGCGGAAAGTTTCGTTTCCGAATACACCTGCACGCCGTCCTTTTCCGCAACGGTAACCGCGTAGGTCGGCGTATACATTTCGTTGCCCTTGACGGAGTTCGCGGAAAGCACGCCCTTTTCCTCTTTCGCATCCGACGGCGCGGCCAGCGGCGCGTGCGCGTCGGGATCGAGTTCGGAAACCTCCGTAATTTCCACAAGTTTAATGCCGTTCAGCACTACCTTGCCCTGGATTTCTCCCGCAAGGAATCCCATACCGAAAGCATACGTGCCCTTGCCGAAAACGGGAGCGCCGTTCTGATCGGCTTTCTTCCAGAGTTCGATATAGAGCTTTGTATCCGTCAGCGCGCCCACGGTGTCGTTTCTGAGCACCAGCGTCTGCGCGCTCTTTCCGTCTTCCGTCCATAAACCGCGGATGAGATATCCGTATTCTATGCTTGCTGCGTCGACCACCGCGAAAGGCTGGTTGGACAGGTTGACCTGCACGCCCGTTGCAGGAGCGATCGCGCCGTAACCGTAGGCGCCGTCATTGTTCATAACGGCGGTGTCCGTTTTTTCGTCGTAATAAACGGACTTGCTGTCGCCGACGAGATTGACGGTAAACGCAGAGATGTCTTTCGCGCTGTACTCCGCGAGATACGTAACTTTGAAATTATACGTCGCGGGATCGGATTCGAGCGCCTTGTCGTTCGTGCTGTTGAAAGCGGAAACGGTGAGCGTATACTCTCCCGACGCGAGATCGCGCGCGTTGAACTGAATGCCCGCCTGCGCCGTTTTTTCCTGCACGGTGGAGCCTTCCGAATTTTCGAGCGTTACGTAGTAGGAATCGGCGTTTTCAACGGCGTTCCAGGCGATATCCATGCCGTTGCTGATCTCAAAGCCGGTAACCTTTTCCAGCTTGCCCTCGAACGGGGGCACGTAATCGGTGATATAGAGCACGCGGCAGCCGTTGTAATAGGCCACGGCGTCGTTCGCCGAAGTGGTGGAGGAAGTATCCACGCCGAGGCGGATCCTCGTGCTCTTCGAGCCGCTCGCCGTCTGATCGGTTACGAGCGAGATCGCAACGTCGGCGAGTTTCGCGCCGTCGTCGAGAATTTTGATATTGTTGCCGTCAACCTGGATCTGCGCGTGGAAACCGCCCACTTCCAGATCTTCTATATCGATATACAGAACGGGGTTGCTGCCGTAGTTGATGGTAACGGGTTCGCTGCCGATACGCCCCCAGCCGTCCACGGTCGGCGTAACTTTCGCCACCTGTTTTCCGTTGCGTTCGACAAGCTCCGCTTTGCCGTGTTCGCCTACGGGCGCCATGCCGTCGAACTTCGCGATGTCCGCGGCCGTAAAGGATTTTACGTCCGTCAGCGAGATGTCTATGCTCGCGGGCGTGCCCGTTTCGCTGTCGTGGCGGTTATCTTTCTGCGTAACGGTAACGGTGTAGCCGCCCGTTTTCAGCCCCGCCGCGGCGATCATGAATTTGCCGTCCGCGACTTTCACGCCGTTCAGGTCGAGCGCCTGATCCTTGCCGTATTCGGTAACTTTCACTTCGTAACCGCGCGCGTCGTTTTCCGCCCAGACGATATAGCCGCCCTCGATTTCGAGTTCGCCCAGCGAGGCGAAAGCGCCCAGCGAAGCGACGGTGAACTTCGCGTTTACCGTATCGGAATCGGTGCGGAACACGTCGTCGGGATCGGCGAGCGTCTGCATTTCTACAGAATATTCGCCCTTACCCAGAGCGGAAATGTCGTAGGAAGTTTCGATAAGTTCTTCGTCGACGACCGTTTCCGCGCCGCTCTTGATCACCAGACGGTAAGCGTCGGAACCCGCCACCTCTTTCCAGGAAAGGATATTGCAGTCGTCGTCCGTCTTAATCTCCGACGGAGCCTCTATCTTGACCGCGTTGATCTTCACTTCGTAAACATAGGGATCGGAATTTTCCGTGCCCTCTTCGCCAACGGCGACGATGCTGAGCGTGAATTCGTCCACCTCCGCTTCGTCGATATTCACTTCGTTCGCCGTAACGTATCTATCGAAAATCTGTTCGGCGCCGTCGGTAGCCGTAACCTGATAACCCGCGGCGTTCTCCACCGCCGTCCAGGTAACTTTGCGCGCGGAAACGTCCACCGCGCCGCCCGACGGCGTGGCGAGTTTCGCGTCCGCCACGGTAAATTCATAGCTTGCCGTTTTGGAGGCGAGAGCCGCGCCCGCTACGGCGTTGGCCGTAACCGTTACCGTATATTTGCCCGCCGCGAGTTCGGAAACGTCGAGTTCGGCGGACATGACCGCGTCCTCTTCGAACATGGTCGAACCGCTTTCGTTCACCACCTTGACGGCGTAACCGGCGGTCGCTCCCGCGACGGCCGTCCAGGTGATCTTATCTTCGTCATACGCGAATCCCGTGGGAGTCGCAAGTTCTTTAAGCGCCTCCGCTACCGTAAAGTCGGCTTTCTTTTCGGCGGACGAGGTCTTTCCGTCCGCTTTCGCGACCACGCCCGCGGTATAATTTCCAGCGGCGAGCGAGGAAACGCTCAAAGACGTCGTCTTTACGTTCTGCGTGTCGAGCGCCACTTCCTTTCCCTTATAGACGGTTACGTCGTAGGAAGTCGCGCCCTCAACCGCCGACCAGGTCAGCGTGCCGTCCGCATAGGTTACGGACGAGGGCTGCGCGAGAGCGCCGTCCGGCTTGTTACAGCCCGTCAGCGCCAGCGCCGCGACCATGACGATCGCCATTGCAAGGGCAACCAGCTTTGAAAACTTTCTCATCATAAAACTCCTTTTTTATTTTCTGCGGCGAGAGCCGTCAGTCTTTTTTGTTTTTCCGCTGCATTTCTTCCAGCTGTTTCTGTTCCGCCGCGGCCAGCTTTCTGTTCCGCCTGATCTTGATTTCCGACCATGTGAACCAGCACACGGCGAACACCGCCACGCAGCTCATGACGATAGCGGGCTTCAGCATGTAGTTTTTCGTGGCGAAATCCTTATCGTAATTTTCCTTGCGGAACATGGTGGACCGCACGGGCGAGGTGCAGTTCAGCGCGTCGCCGCTGCACACCATCGCGTAAAGGTTCACGCCCCACGACCACATGTTGCCGTCCGCGTCCTTTACGAAAGTGCGGTCGCTTATGGAATTGACGAGCTCCGCCACCTCGACGTCTATTTCCCTGCTGAGATCGACGGGGCTTTTATCGGCGTATTCGCTGTTTTCCTTTTCCGCCTCCTCTTCGATAT
>UQZE01000050.1 GCA_900545325.1 uncultured Eubacteriales bacterium | reverse complement strand
ATTATCCATTCGGGGTGCGCGCGAAACGTCCATTCAAAAGGTTTCAGATATATTTCCCGCAACGTGCGTTCATCCACTTCGGAGGACTGTTCCAGACGGTTATGCTCCTCGTTGTTGCAGCAGTAATGTTTCACGCAGGCCGCAACGCCGTTCTTCTGCAAACCGTCCACATACTCGCAGGCCATTGTGCCCGCAAGATAGGGATCTTCTGAAAAATATTCGAAATTCCGCCCGTTGAGCGGATTGCGCTTGATATTTACGCCCGGCGCAAGCAGAATATCCACGTCCTTTTCCTTGCAGTCGTCGGCCAGCGCCTCCCCCATAGCGCGGGCAAGCTTTCTGTTCCAGGTATTCGTAAGACATTGCAATGCGGGATAAGCAATCGACTTAAGGGGAATTTGTTCGCCGTTTTCCCCTACCCGTTCCACTTTCCGCACGCCGTGCGGTCCGTCGCACATCAAAAGCGACGGGATTTTTCCGTCCAAACCGCAAGTATTCCAGGAACCCTCGCCGCAAAGCAAGCGCAATTTTTCTTCGATCGTCAGTTCGTTCAATTTCACCATAAAGCCCTCCGTTCCCGCACGGTGAACGGGCGGGATATCCTTATTTATAATTATATGATAAAAAGAAAACCCGTTCTTTTTATTTTTAGTTAATATATTCTCATTTATTGCGGTGGATAACAAAAGCAAGTTTATAAGCGCTAAGCATTATCCACAAATTCAACGATTTTGGCGGTAAGCTGAACCCATGCGGGGAAAAAACCGCATTTAAGCGCTGTTCTTACCGAACGGATATTCGACCATGCCGCACAATAAAACGGTATTTTTCCGCGGCTTAAAATCTCGGCCGCAAGTTTATGTACAACCGCGCAGCCTAAATTCAGCCCTCTGAATTCCGTTCGCACATCGACGCCGATCTGCCACATTTCTTCGCAGTCGCGCGACGCTCCGGCAAGGGCGGCGATTTCGCCGTCCACATAAGCGGCGACCGCAATTTCATCCGAAGATTTACGAGCGGAACATAAGGCGTTGCCCCATTCTTTGCGATACAGATCGCCAAAGTCCTCTTTTTCGAGGATTTCCAACGAACAAACCGCGCACGGTTCGCAGAAGCTTTCCGCTTCCTTCATCTTTACCGGATCCGGAAGAAAATATTCCGCTATATAGCAGACTTTCGCCCCGTATTCGGATAGAATACCGTTCAAATCGTATATGGCAGGCGGCTTGAAGCAATGTTCGGCGGAATACCGCGTTAAAAAGCCCTTTATCTTTTCCGTAAGCGGTTCGGAAACCGACGCGACGATACCGCTGCCGTAATAAGTCAGATCGCATATAAACGGCAGTTCGAGATATATTCTCGCCCGAGGATCGGCTTCGGATACGACGACGGTATTTTCATCCGCAAGAAAACGTTCGGGCAGACAATGGCTGTCCACCGCAGACTGTTCCATGGCTTTTTTTAATATAAACTCTTTTGTCATCTTTATTTTTAAAGGCGGCGTAATATAATCACGCCGCCTTTACTCCCTTTTCGCTCCGAAAATATCAGATATCTTCCTTTTTGCTCCGCTCGCAGATTTCCGTAACACGGCGTTCGAGATAATCTATAGATCTTTTCAAAAAATCATTATAAGCCTCAGCGGAAAGTTTCTCTTTCAGCTCCTCGCCCTCGCCGAAAACCGCTTTCGTCATGTAGCGGACATAGAGCGTTACAAAACGCACGAATTTGCTTTCGCTTTCTTTCGTAAGCCAGCCGAGCTGCTTTTCCGCCCTTTCATAATCACCCTTAAAAAAGTAATCCAAGGTTTTACAGACACTGCGTTCCTGCTCAACCTCCTCCGCATCTATATCCGATTCCAATCTCGTGGCGTTTCTAACGGAAACTTCGCCGCCGCTCAGCAGATCATAGAACACTTTATGTGCCTCCAGGCGAAACTGCCAGCGTTTTAAAAGTCTTCTCTTTTCGCTGAACGCGTTATAGCCCGAAATATATTTTTCTATATCGCCTTTCTCTAAATACGAATTGATCTGATATATTTTAACAAAATCAAATTTTTTCTTTTTTTTCTCCGCATAATGGTCAAGCTCGTCGTATTCTCCGTTTTTGATGTACCTTTCGATTGTAGAGAACAGCGAATTGTAAATAAAAATTTTTACAAGAAGATACGCGCACGGGATCAAATAAGCCGCAACGGCAAACAAAAACCATGCTTTATATCCGAAAGCGAGCAGCAAAACGCTGAACAGAACCGAAAGCGTAATTATAATAATGTATACGGACAACTCTAATTTTCTGTATTTAAACATAATTTTACGCTCCTATACCTTTGCAGCATCATGAAACGGAATTAAATCAAATCCATGCTTATGCACTGTATTTTCGTCGTTTTCACGTAAATAAGCAGTGAACGCGTCGAGCATTTTTTCAAATTTTACATAATCGCCGCCGCTGAAAAAATACAGATTATTTTCCTCATAAGCCACAAACGTGGATCCGAAATAATTCGCCTGCAAAAACGAAAGCCTTTTTTCGTCGGAAGAAACGCCCGTGCGGGCGGCATAATAATTTTTTCTATCCTTTTCTTCTTTAAAGATATACGCCGCAAACGAATATTCTTTATCGCCGTAGACAAAAGAGCCGATCAATTGGCTTTTCGGCTCGATCTCACCGATATAAGAATCCGTTCCTTCTTTAAAATCCTGCGTGTTTTCGTCGATCCACGTACGGAATTGCTCTATTTCACGGAAAACCTCATAATCGCCGTACCCCGACGGGTAAACGATTAAAGGCACAATAAAAGCAAATACTACGACAAAAATCACAGAAAAAGACACCACAGCAACAATGTTGTTTCTCTTCATTCTGTTTCATCCTTTTATGTTTTTATATATTATAAATCATTTTAGCTAACTTTTCAACCCTTTTTGATATAATATCCGTATTTTCTGAAATATACTCAAAAACAATACAATATCGGCATTTCTCTAAAAACTTCAGCTTACAATATTTCCGACGGCTTTTTGAACGTTTCACGTGAAACATAATTTTTACAATGTTTCACGTGAAACACACATCATTCATGCAATAAATTTTCGCAAGATTCCGAAAAACAAGTCTGTTTTTTACTCGGAAATTTTAAAAGCCCATTCTGTCTCAGCTCGTCTAAATGAGATTTTTTAAATGACTTATTTTGCCGTTTTTCAGCTGTATCCAGCCGTCGTCTTGATCATAACAACAGAGGATACGTTAAGTACGATACGATGTTTTAAATATCGATAAGAGAAAGTCTACTTAATTTTGCATATCATTTTCTTTATCAAATCGCATCTCAATACATGCTTTTTCTTTTGCGTTAAATCTTTGTATAAAAGCGTCTGTAAAAAACAATTTGACGCAAATTTTAGAGATACAGCCAAATGATTTGCGCCTAATAGATATAGATCGCAGATTTTCATAGCGCATTTTATTTTTAAAGCGCTTTATTATATTGCGCTTGAATTATGTTTGGCGCACAAATTATTTATAAAACAGATATGTATTTGATTATGAAATATTTTGATGTTTTTTTCGCCCGCCTTATGTGTAAAAACATTGCAAATGACATAAAAGTTACACAAAAGAATTGTATTTTTATTTCTTTCGTGGTATAATGATTATGTTTAATATAATGGCGGGGATTTATCTTGACGGGTGTCCCTATGTCGGAACGGTCCGGTTTGAAAACCGTTTTGAGCGCCTGTAAATTCTGCGCGGCTTATTTGTTAAAAAGCCAGACTGCCGGCAATCGGGCAACCAACCGTACAAATCTCCGCATAGCGGCGGTACGCAAAACAAACTGCGGCGGAAAACCGCATGCTGTCGATACAGGCGTCGTTCCGTTCAGTCGTAAAACATGCCAAACGCGCAAAAAACGTGCGCGAAAAAGCGCCATACAAAATTTGGGGGAGCACGCTTTCGGCGGCCTGTTCCGCACGTAAAACTTATGAAAACGGCGAAGCGAAAGAGTTGACAATAAAGGAACGCCTGTATCTGGGGAAGATAAAGAAGGAACAGGAAACGGCTCAGAAAGCCGGCAGAGGAAAGCGGGAGCGACGATAGAAAATCCGGCACAGTTTCTGAAGACGGGGAGTTTGGAAGACTGAACCCGTTTCCGGGGTTCAAACCGAAAAACAAGTAAACGTTGACATTGATGTAAATACCGGCGGCGAAGAGGAGACAGAAGAACCTGTCCAACCGAGAGAAGGAAAATATTTCAGGAACGACATCCGAAAGGCGAACTGAATTTTTTGCATCGAGCAAGGTCAAGCAGATTTCGCAACCTAATCGGGCAAAGCGGGAACAGCTTTGACTTGGACGTTTTATCCGACCGAAAAGCGTCTTACATACCTTCATACGGGGCAGATTTCAAGATTTTTTCAATTAACCTCGTATATAATTGTATAAAATGCGCGCGAGCGAGTATATTAATTTAAATGCGGGGGTTTTAAAGCCTCCGCGGGGAAAATTTTCCGCGGGGTTTTACATAAACCGCCCTGCTGGGGAGGCAACATTTGAAAAAATCCAACACAGGCATATTGATCGGCGTTCTGGTCGTAATCGTTGCGCTGATCGCGGTTTTTTCCTTTACGAGTTCTTGTCAGGGAAAAACATATATCGAAACCAGTAAATTCGAGCAGTCGATCGGGCTGGGCGTCGACGACGAAACGGGCGATACCGTCTTTTCGGGAAAATGGGACTTGTCGCCGTACAAAATCAAGGGCAACAACAACCTCCTTCCGTCCAGAATCGCGGAAGTCAAATTCGATAACTATAACGTGTATATAACCGTCGCGTATACGAACTCGGCGGCGTCTTCCGATAAAGAAGTTTACAGAACGTATTACACGAATCAGCAAAGCGCGCAGGATACGCTGAATTATAAAGGCGCGATACTCAAAATCAACGAAAACTTAAAAACCCAGGGCGTCGCCGAAGATAAACTCATTATATATGACGGTACGGACCCCAACGCGGGTTCCATCTGGTCTTCCATTATACCGTACGTCATTATGGTCGTGCTGATGATCGTCGCATTCATCTTCATTTCCCGTTCGATGGGCGGCGGCACGAAGAGCGCGATGAACTTCGCCAAGACCAACGCGCGTCAGACGCACAACCTAAAAGTGCGCTTTACCGACGTCGCGGGAGCGGAGGAAGAAAAAGAAGAACTGCAGGAAGTCGTGGAATTTTTGAAAAATCCCAAAAAATTCTCCGAACTCGGCGCGAGAATCCCCAAGGGCGTACTCCTCGTAGGGCCTCCGGGAACGGGTAAAACGCTGTTCGCCAAAGCCGTTGCGGGCGAGGCGGGCGTACCGTTCTTCTCCATAAGCGGTTCGGACTTTGTCGAAATGTTCGTCGGCGTGGGCGCGTCGAGGGTGAGAGATTTGTTCGACGCGGCAAAAAAGAACCAGCCGTGTATCGTTTTTATCGACGAAATAGACGCGGTCGGCCGTCAGAGAGGAACAGGTCTCGGCGGCGGACACGACGAAAGGGAACAGACGCTCAACCAGCTGCTCGTGCAGATGGACGGTTTTGAAACGAACGAGGGCATTATCGTCATGGCGGCGACCAACCGCGCGGACATACTCGATCCCGCGCTGTTAAGACCCGGCCGTTTCGACAGGCAGATCTACGTCAACACGCCGGACGTCAAGGGCAGAGAGGCCATTTTGAAGGTGCATGCGCGCAATAAGCCGCTCGCGCCGGACGTCAACTTCAAGACGGTGGCGAGAATGACGAGCGGATTTTCGGGCGCAGACCTCGAAAACCTGCTGAACGAGGCGGCCATCCTCGCCGCCCGCGCCAACAGAAAAGTCATCAACAACAAAGACCTTTACGAAGGCATTAACAAAGTTTTGCTCGGTCCGCAGAAAAAGAGCAGGCTCATCACGGAAACTGATAAACGCATCACCGCTTATCACGAATCGGGGCATGCGATCCTGGCGCGCTTACTGCCGCATTGCGACCCCGTGCACGAAGTTTCCATCATTCCGAGGGGGCAGGCGGCAGGCTATACCATGACGCTGCCCGACAACGACGACAACCATCTGACCAAAGCCAAACTTCTGGACGATATCGTCATGACGCTGGGCGGCAGAGTGGCGGAGGAACTCGTCATCAAGGATATTTCCGCGGGCGCTTCGGGCGACATCAAGGCCGCGACCAAACGCGCAAGGCTGATGGTTACGGAATGGGGCATGAGCGATCGCGTAGGGCCGATCGCCTACGGCAGCGACCAGGAAGTCTTTATCGGCAGGGACATGGCCTCGCACAATAATTACAGCGAAGAAATGGCGGGCGTCATCGACGAAGAAATCAACAAAATCATTCTTTCGTCGCTCGACAAGGCGCGTAAAATGCTGGCAGAGCACAAACAGCTGCTCGACAACATGGCGCGGCTGCTCGTGGAAAAGGAAACGATCTTTTCAGAAGAAGTCGACATGCTGATGGAAGGCAAGTCGCTCGAAGAGATAGAAAAATTCATGGACGAAAACGAAAAAATTCTGCAGGAAAATCCTTTCGCCCGCGGCAACAGGACGATCGTTAAGGAACCCGAGGCGAAAGAAGAGAGCGCACAGGCAGAAAAAACCGAGGACGCTCCGTCCGGAAACGAACCGAAAGACGAGGACGGCGGCAAAACGGAACAATAAGAGGGAAACATGGGTAAAACAATAGCCTTTTCCAATCAAAAGGGCGGCGTCGGCAAAACGACGACCTGCGTAAACATGGCGGCGTATCTGGCGAGCAAGGGCAAAAAAGTCCTGCTCGTCGATCTCGACCCGCAGGGAAACGCCACTTCGGGTCTGGGATACGCGAAATCGGAGATAAAGACTTCGGTCTACAACGCGCTTATCGACGAAGCGCCCGTTTCGGGCATCGCGCTCAAAACCTCCGTCGCTAATCTCGACATTCTGCCCTCCAACATCGATCTGGCGGGCGCGGAAGTGGAACTCGTTTACATGAAAGACAGGGAGCGTATACTGAAAAAGATGCTCTCCGAGGTAAAGGGCTTTTACGATTACATAACCATAGACTGCCCGCCCTCGCTGGGACTTTTAACCATTAACGCGCTCGCCGCGGCGGATACGGTCATTATTCCGATCCAAAGCGAATATTACTCGCTGGAAGGGCTTTCCCAGCTCATGAACACCATAAAACTTGTGGTTAAGCATCTCAACGACAAGCTGAAGATCGAAGGCGTGGTGCTGACCATGTACGACAGCCGCGCCATCATATCCAAACAGATATCCGCGGAGATAAAGAAATTTTTCGGCAAACGCGTGTTCGACACCATCATACCGAGGAACGTGCGCCTGACCGAGGCGCCCAGCCACGGCGTGCCGATCATGCTGCACGACCCGAAATGCGCCGGCGCGCGCGCCTATTCGGCGCTGACCGACGAATATCTTGAAAAAACGAGCTGAACGTTTAACGTACGCGCACCGAAATCTATACGGCTACGATAAAGTCTTCGGACGGAGGGGAATACATCTATGAAAAATAACAGAGGCCTCGGAAAAGGCTTATCCGCGCTGTTTGCGGAAACGGAAGAAGATTACGGCAAAAGCCTGCTTTTCGAAGAAAACGAACCCGAAAGCGCGGGTACGGTCAACGAAATCGACATCGACTCCGTATATCCCAATCCGAACCAGCCGCGCAAGGCGTTCGACCAGGCCGCGCTGGAAGAACTGGCGCAATCCGTCAGCCGCCACGGCGTGATCATGCCGATTATCGTCAACAAGAGCGCGAAAGGCTATATGATCATCGCGGGCGAGCGCAGATACCGCGCGAGCAAGCTCGCGGGCTTAAAAAAAGTCCCCGTCATCATCAAAAATTATACCGAGCGTCAGATCAAAGAGATCTCTTTGATAGAAAATCTGCAGCGCGAGGATCTGAACCCCATAGAGGCGGCCACGGCCATGCGTTCCCTCATGGAGGATTACGGCATGACGCAGGACGAACTCGCCGACAGGATCGGCAAATCCCGCCCCGCCATCACCAACACCCTCCGACTGCTGCAGCTCACGCCCGAAGTCATCAGGCTGGTGGAAACGGGAGCGCTCTCTTCGGGGCATGCGCGGGCGATCATCACCGTTCCCGCGGAAGATCAGATAAGGCTTGCCAACAAGTTCGTAAAGGACGGCTGTTCTGTGCGCGACGCGGAACAGCAGGTCAAAGATTATTTCAACCCGCCCGAAGAAAAGAAGAAGAAAAAACCAGAACTTTCTTTGGAACTGAAAGAACTTATCGCCAACATGCAGCGGGTGCTCGGCACCAAGGTGAACGCCATCGGCAACGACAACAAGGGCCGCATATATATCGATTATTACACCCGCGACGACCTGGACCGCCTTGCGGCCATCGTCGAATTTGCGGAAAGATCGGACAAACAGTTTTAAAAACTTTACCCCGCGCCTCGCGCGGGGTTTTCGTTTACATAAAATCGTACCGTTCTGTATATATTATTAACATACGAATTTAACTTTTTGTATTGACAACTTTCCGTTTCAATGTTATACTTTTTTCATACGATTATAATCGTAAATATATTCAAGTGGGGATAAAAAATGAATTGTCCTAAATGCGGAACGGCTAATCCCGAAGACGCTGTATTCTGTTCCGACTGCGGCGAACGCGTCGACGGCAAAAAGCATTGCATGAAATGCGGCAGACTGATCGACGAAAAAAACCTTTACTGCAACTACTGCGGCACGCGGCAGGACGGAAAGACCGTCTGCAAAAAATGCGGAAATGCGTTTGAAGGCAGTTTTTGTCCGTTCTGCGGAGAAAAGGAAGCGGAAATCGCGGCGACGGCAGTCGCGGCCGCGCCGCGCGCCGCGGCGAAAGGTTCGGCGGATAAAGCGCTTTCCGTCGTGCAGACGTCGCTCGTCTTTACTGGCATCGTCCTTTTGTTCGTATTCAGTTTCTTTATCGGAATAACCGGGTCCGTCGTTTCTTCGGACGCTACGCTGAAATCGACCGATTCGACTTTCTATTTTTTGATAGGAACGTGGAAAGACGTTTCCGCCGTTCTCGAAGAACTGCGGCTGGCCAACAACGGAAATCTTTTTTTCGAGGCGTCGTTTTCAATATACGCGCCTACGGTTTTAATGGCGGTCGCGGTCGGCGCGAATCTGGTCGTGTGTATCGTCTACGGCGTTCTCGCCACGTGCTCGTTCAGTAAAAACATCGGCCGCAAAGAGGTTTCTTTGTTCAAATACCTTCTGCCGCCCGTCATCACCACGCTGCTCGCGATCGTTACGGTCAGAACGTTTTGCTCGTTGGGCGATTCGGTTTCGAGCGTAGAGAATATCCGTATAGGGCTCAGCGGCGCGACCATATCCGAACTCGTGCTCGTTTCCGCATTGATTGCGGCGGCGCTCGTACTCGAATTCGTGCGCAACGGCAGAAAATACGTCGGCAATATATTCAAACTCGTCTGCCTGCCGCTCGCGGCTGTCCTCTTTATCGCAGCAATGGCAACGGTCAGCAAAAATCTGCTTGTCGCCGAAGAACTGAAAATGAGTTTTATATTGAGTATGTGCGCGATATTGCTCCCCATCGGCATGAGCACGTCCACGCTTTCGGACGCGGACGTAACGCTTTCCGCCCTCTTCGTTTCGGAATTCTTCGTATTCGCGCTTTGCCTCGTCGCCGTATTCCTCACGATCTATTTCGCCGTCCGCGCATTCAAAAAGGATAAACCCAACAATTCGTGCGCGCTCGGTTTCGGCATAGCGTCTGCGGTATTGTTCGCCGCGTTTTTGGCGATTGCCGCGCTCATAGCAAAATATATGGGCGAGTCCAAAATTATCGGCGCAAAAGCGGCGATCGGCAGTTCGCCCATTGTGGGGCTGGTGCTGTGCGCAGCCGCGCTCGCCGCGGTCGTCGTCTATATCGCTACGTTGAAAAAAGCGGAAAACAAACCGCTCTCGCAGGACATCTCTGCGGAAATTAACTGAGTTTTCTCGCCCGCGCCTTTCGGTGCGGGTTTTTTTTCGGGATAAAAACGCCTCCGTATGCATATGCTTAAAAGCGAGGCTCCGCCGATTGACTTGACAAAAAACATGCTCCGTCGTATAATGATAGTGAATTTCAGTTTGCAAAAAGGAGGCAAATATGACCTGGGTATATATATGGCTGGGGGTGGTCGCCCTCAGCATCATCATCGAGTTTGTTACGGCAGACCTCGTTTCCGTCTGGTTTATCGCGGGCGGGCTTGCGGCAATGGTCCTCGCCCTTTTCAAAGTCGATCTCGTGTGGCAGCTCGTCGTGTTTATCGTCCTGTCGCTGATCCTTTTGGCCACGTGCAGGCGGCCGATCAGCAAGCTGCTCGGTAAAAACAAGGTTTCCACCAACGCCGATTCTATTATCGGCAAGGAATTCGTCCTGCTTTCGCCCATCGCGTTCAACGTTGCTGGGTCGCTGAAAGTCAACGACGTTACCTGGACTGCGGATACCGCCGAAGACGGAGTGGAGATCAAAGCGGGAGAAAAAGTAAAAGTAGTCGAAATCCGCGGCAATCGGCTGATCGTCGAAAAAGCGGAAAGTCAGCAATAGCTGAAAAGGAGATAATATTCAATGGGTCCTGTAGAAATCATTCTGATCATTTTGGCGGTAGTGGTTTTTATCGTCATTATCTGTTCCATCAAGGTCGTCCGTCAGTCGACGGTCGTCGTCGTGGAAAGGCTGGGCAAGTTCCGTAAAATTTTGGAAACAGGCATACATTTCGTACTGCCGTTCTTTGAAAAAGCGTCCAAACCCATCTCGCTGAAAGAGCGCGTGGCGGACTTCGCGCCGCAGCCCGTCATCACGAAAGATAACGTTACCATGCAGATCGATACCGTTGTGTACTTTCAGGTTACGGACGCGAAACTGTTCACCTACGGCGTGGAAGATCCTATCCGCGCGATAGAAAACCTAACCGCGACCACGCTGAGAAACCTCGTCGGCGAGCTGGAACTCGACGGAACGCTCACCTCGCGCGATACGGTCAATTCCAAAATGCGCGCCATTTTAGACGAAGCGACCGACCCTTGGGGCATCAAGATCAACCGCGTGGAACTGAAAAACATTCTGCCCCCGCAGGATATTCAGAACGCCATGGAAAAGCAGATGCGCGCCGAACGCGAACGCCGCGAATCGATCTTGCGGGCGGAAGGCGAAAAGCGCAGCAATATCCTCGTAGCAGAGGGCGAAAAGGAGGCGATGATACTCCGCGCGGAGGCAAAAAAAGCCGCAGTCATCGCGGAAGCCGAAGCCACGGCCACGGCGATCCAGATGATCAACGACGCAAACCCCAACGCCGCGTACCTCACGCTGCAGGGATATGAAGCGCTCAAATCGGTCGCCAACGGCAAGAGCACAAAGCTTATCGTGCCGAGCGAGATACAAAACGTTTCGGGTCTTCTCGCCAGCATGAAGGAAGTCGTTTCCTCCGATAAAGGAGAAACGGATAAAAATTCGTAATAGAAAAGCACGCCTTGTCCCGCGGGACAAAAAGCGTGCTTTTTTAAGGCGGTTCAACATTCCTCGGCGTTGCCGATGAGAAAATCCACGCTCACGCCGAAAACGGCGGAGAGATTTTTCAGCTGGGATATACTCGGTTCGGAACGGCGTTTTTCCCAGTCGCACACCGTGGATACCGTAAGGCCGAGTTTTCTGCCGAGTTGTTTTTGCGTGAGCGCGCATTGCAGGCGCAGGGCGCGCAGAATATCCGAAAATTCCATGATTACATCTTACCGCCGCTTTTGCGGCGGAAAAAGATAAATTTTGACGAAGGAGATAATTTTTTGTAATATGCAGTTAAAACCGCTGAACGATCCGCTGGAGATCAAGGACTATATTTTGCGTTCGACAAGCGGATTCTGCGATTTTTCCCTCGGCTTTCTGCTGATGTGGAAAAAGAGCTACAACTTTTACTACGCGATAGAAAACGACACGCTTATCCTGGGCGGCGGGTACGACGACGAGCCTTTCGCCTATTTTTACCCTATCGGAAAAGACGTAGAGGGCGCGCTCAAACTCATTGAAGAGGACTCCGCGGCGCGGGGCGGGCTGCGCTTTGCCTGTCTGGACGACAAGACGGCCTCCGCCCTCTGCAACCGCTTTTCGGACGTGTGCGTTACCTCCGACAGGCGTTGGAGCGACTATATCTACGACGCCGAGGACTTAAAATACTTCAAAGGCAAGAAATTCAGCGGACAGCGCAACCACATCAACAAGTTCCTGCGGCTGTTCGGGGAATATACCTACCGCGACATTACGCCCGAAACGGTGCCCGCCGTGCTGGATTTTTTAAGGGAATTCGGAAAAACGCGGGAATTTACGGGACTTGCAAAGGCGGAATACGAAAGCTGTTTCACGTTGATTTCCAACATGTTCGACTATAACTGCGCGGGCGGATTTATCGAAACGGACAAGCGTATCGTCGCCATAGCGGTCGGCGAACGCATAGGGGACGTCCTGATAGAACATATCGAAAAGGGCCTGCCGGACTACCCGGGGGCGTATCAGGTCATGGTGTCGGAATTCGCCAAACGCTACGCCACAGACGGCGTGAAATACATCAACCGCGAGGACGATTCGGGCGACGAGGGACTGCGCACTTCCAAAATGCAGTACCATCCCCTGCTCATCAAAAACAAAAACTTCCTCACGGTCAACTGCCTCTTCAAAAAAATCAAGCCGCCCGTCATCATAATCGACGGGGAGATCGTGGTGAGCGACATCACCGCCAGAGACAAGGAGGCGTTCTGCGAGCTTTACCTCGACGACGACAACAACCTGTACTGGGGGTACGACTACCGCGAGGATATCGGCAAAAACGCGCCCACGCCCGATTATTTTTTCGGCTTTCAGCAAAGCCTGAAAGACCGTTGCGAGGAATACTCCCTCGCCGTGAGAAGGCGCGGCGAACTGATCGGCGAGGCCGTATTTCACAATTTCGACTATCACGGCGGGGTAGAGATCGGCATACGCATCAAAAAGAGCGAACAGGGCCGCGGCTATGCAAAAACCGCGCTAAAACTCATGATCTCGTATGCGAGGGACGTGCTCCGCGCGCAGAATATCAAGGCCAAGTGTTTCAAGGCCAACGCCGCCTCGAAAGCCGCCCTCCTTTCCGCAGGATTCGCGCCTGCGGGCGAAGACGAAAAATATTATTATTTCAACGCAAAAAGAACGCGCCCGCAAAATTGCGGGCGCG
>UQZE01000049.1 GCA_900545325.1 uncultured Eubacteriales bacterium | reverse complement strand
TACTTTGCCGCCCGACATGAGAATTGCACCCCAGCCGCCGATCCCCGGATTTCCCGAACAAGCGCCGTCGGTATAGATCGTAACGCCGTCAAAGTCAGAAACTGTTACCGTCTTTTTTGTATCGCCGCCGAGTTCTGCGGCGCGATCCACGCAGGCATTCACGGCTTTTCCGATAATACCCGTAAAATTGTTTTTCTCAAAAGTCTTGACGGCTTCTATCGTCGTCCCGCCCTTGCTGCACACCGCGCCGATCAGTTCGTCCAATGTTTTTGACGGATTTGCCAAAACCATTTTTGCACTGCCGATCACGGTACTTACGGCAAGAGACTTCGCTATTTCTTCCGAAAGACCTTGTTTCACGCCTGCTTCGGTCAAACCTTTTATAAATAAATACACGTAAGCGGGACCACTTCCCGATATACCCGTTACGGCGTTGATCTGTTCTTCGTCGATTCTGACGACCGTACCGAGTGCGGAAAACAAATCGATAATAAATTTCTGATCTTCGCTTTCAAAATCATTTACGTCCGCGCCCATGGCTCCGCTGCCGATAGAACAAGGCGTATTCGGCATGACTCTGGCAACTTTGGCATACGGAAAAGTTTCCTTTATCTTAGCTTTTTTTACGCCTGCGAGAATGGTGATGAATTTTTCTGCATTCACGCTGCCTATACTGCAAAGAACATCTTCAAGCCCCTGCGGCTTTACCGCCAGCAAAATAAACTCGGCATTTTCCGCCAGATATTCGTTATCATACGTCGTAGCAACCGCATATCCGGCAACGAGATCGAATCCCGCGCCCTCCTTATTGCTCACCACGATATCATCCGACCGTAAAACTTTCGCTTCGATAATCCCTTTTATGATGGCTGAAGCCATAAAGCCGCAGCCCACCACGCCGAGTTTAAAATTCTTTTCCATTTATGCTCCTTTTTTCTTGACTTGCCTATTGATTTGTTATATAATTATTATGTTTTTTAGGGGAGTGGCTCAACGGTAGAGTAGCGGTCTCCAAAACCGTAGGTTGCGTGTTCGAATCGCGTCTCCCCTGCCATATGGAAGGATGTCGGAATTTGATACAGTTTTGATTGGACTGTTTCGTTCGGCATCCTTTTTCTATTATAATGCATTCAGAGGAATTTCGCAAGCAAACATATAGGTTTGAATTTGCACAAGTCCTCTTTTTATTATAATTTTTTTGTCCGACAAAAACTTTTCAGAAAATTAAAAGGCCGCTAACAAAGCGGCCTTGTCTTTTTATGATCTTCTTTTAATCAACAGCGCGGCAACGGCAATAAACGCCATCATGCTTATAAAAACAGCGCCGCTTTCGGCTACGGAACCGCACCCGGAACAACCGTTATTACCCGGCGACGGCGCTGGTTCGGAAACCTGTTCTTCCAGCCGTTCTATCGTCTTTTCCGCTCCCTCGAGTTTTGCAATGTTACTCACGGACGCCTTGTCTTCCTCATTTAAAAAGTCATAGGCTTTGCGGATTGCGCGGACTTCGGCGGCATAATCGAGCGTAACGTCGTTCGGCAGCGCCCGTATTTTTTCCTCTATCGTTTCGACCGACATATAATATTCGCTGTAAATTACTTTATACGGTTCGGAAAATAAGGTGTATTTCGCCCTTCCGTCTTCCGATGCGAAACGATATTCTAAAATGACATACAAACCGTTTTCGTTATTCTCCGACAGGAAAACCTGCGCGGCGACATTCGTGCGCTTGCCCGAATAAGACACGGCGACGGCTTCTATGTCGCCCTCTAAACCGCCGTTTTCGCTTACGATAACGTAATTACCGTCGATTTCAAGCGTTTCGGGAAATTCCGCGATCGTATCCGCGGCGTTATTCGTCATGCCTATTACGCCCGTCGAGATCGCGGATGCTATTTCGTTATAAGAACCGTAAGTCCATAGGAAACTCATATACCCTCTGTCCCGCAGGCCGCGCGACATAAAGTATTCGTCCACATTGCCGTACCCCGTATCCATAACGGTATTATAGGAATTCATGGTAAACATCGCGCTCGCGAAAGAAGATGCCGAAACGGAATTCAGATTTGCCGTGGGAATTTCAGGCATTTGATCGCGCATGCGTTCAAGTTGGTTCAGATCGAAGGAAATGACGACCATCTGCGACTGCATACCGTATTCTTCCGTCAGTTTTTTAAGCTCTTCCACGAGATTATCGGCCGATGTTTTAATTTCTATCACCAGCACGATATCGGTACCCTTGAATTCTTTATAGAAATCCTCGAGCGTCGGAATTTTTACGCCTTCGCCCAGCACAAGTCCGTTATAATTTTTTGTGATTTTATACTGCTCGAGTTCTTTGAGCGTCATCTGCGACACATTCCCGCTTCCGTTCGTCGTTCTCGCAATACTGTCGTCATGCATCACGACTATCTCGTTATCAAGCGTCAGCTGAAGGTCGATCTCAACGTGCGTGGCGCCTTTTTCGTATGCTTCCACGCAGGCTTCGAGCGAATTTTCATAATTAGACAAACACAGTCCGCGGTGGGCGATATTGAAAGGCGAACGCGCCAGAGATCCTTTTGCAGAATAATTCTTATAAGCTTCGTAGACGAGCGGAACGTTCTGCGTTACCAACCCGTAGGCGCCCGAAGATACGCTTGCCGCCACGCCGAATTCGGTATCCGAAGAAATTTTCACCCATGCCGTTTTCAGACGAGCCTGTAAATACGTAACGTTCTCCCTCGATCCCGTTCTTTCGTTCAAAACGACTATATTCGCATACGCGCCGTTGGCCTCCGCCACGATATCCGCAAGGTCCTCTCTTGCTAAGTCTTTATCGGAATAATCGACGATCCCTCTTATTTTGAGATTTGATTTACGCACTTTGTCCACAAGTTTTGCATCGTTCGACGCGACGGCGATATCGAGCAGATTTCGCTCCGAGGCGAGGTAATCGAGCAGAGTTTCCGCCTGCGTTTCCGTCCTTACATACACTGCGGGAATAATCTTGCCGCGCAGGTATTCCATATAAATAGCGTCAAAACTTTCGAGCGATTTGCCTGCAAAATCGGTAACGTTCATTTTATCGTCCACGTAGAGAAACGCAGTTGCTGGCAGTTCGTTTCCCTTGAGCGCGGCAAGATCGTTTTCGTCCTCTATAAAAGTCGCCACGGACGGGGCGACGGAAAGGCGCGTCGTCGGCGAATATGTATTCGCTATCGTTTCGTCCGCTTTGATTTTCTGCGCCTCGTCATTTCCCTGTACGCCGTTTATCGTCAAAGAGGATATTTCCACCGCGCTTCTGTTGACGACGATCGCAAAACCGCCCTCGGTCAAAACGCCGCCCATCAGCGCGTATTTGGTTTCGAGCGAATACGCGGTTATGAGCTGATCGTCTATATAATGGCTCGCGATACCGTCTGCAAGCGTAATTTTCACGGAATGTTCTTTATTATCTCCGAGATCTATGCCGCTTTCCACCGCTTCCGCATCGTTGAAAGCGGGCACGGTCGTTACGCTGGACTGCGCGCTTTTTCCGCTGACGCGGATATTCATCATATATCCTTCCAGCTTATCGCCTTGTTTCTGCGTGTGATAAAAAATTCCGAACCAGCGGGAGGTGTCGTCCCAACTGAGAAAACGAAATTTCATTTCCAGTTCGAAATCCTTTACGTTGCCGATACTTTCCGCGATTTCGTAAAGGCCGCCGTAATAAAGCGCGGCGTTTATGTTCGCGTTTGAATGAGTTATTTTCAGATTGCCGCCGCTCTTTTCCGCCTTGGAATTCGTATAATCGCTGCGTTCGTAAGCAGTCCAATCGTCGGGCAGGCCTTCGGAAAAATCAGCGGCATAACTGACGGTATCGCCGACCTCCGCAGAGGCGGGCGATACTGCGTAAACCGTCAACATCACGGCAAAAGCCGTTAAAATAGCCAAGAATTTTTTCATTTTTTACCTGTATCAGTTTTTACGTTTTTTCAGTACGATCAGCACAGACACCGCGGCAAGCGCGGCGACCGCGCAAATAACGACGTCAGCGGCGGCATCGGATTTACAGCCGTTGCAGCCCTCTTTTTCCGGTTCGGGCGCAGGTTCGGAATTTTTTATCTCGTCGAGCGCGGCGATGGCAGCCGTAAGCTTATCGTAATTTGTAACTTTTGCTTTTTCCTCTTCGCTAAGCTTTTCGTAAGCCGCTTTCGCAGCCTCTATATCCGACTCGTCCTCCGCGGCGATCACGCTTGCCGAAGGCAGCGCGTCGATCAGCGCGATCACTTCTGCCACTCTTTCGTCGCTCTCTTCCTGTTCCGTTTTCAAAGTTTCGTATTCGGACTTTCGCGCGGTCAGTTCGGAATAATTTTCCACTTTTGCCTTTTGTTCTTCGGTCAAAACGTCGTAAGCGGCCTGCGCATCGTCCAGCTTTTTCTTATATTCGTCGCTGAGTTCGGCCTTTTTGCCGAGCGCTTCGATCAGAGCTTCCACAGCGTCGATCTCCGCCTGTTCCTTGTCAGCCTCTTCCTTTTCGAGCGCCGCTATCTTTTTCTCGGCGGCCTCCAGGTCCGCAAGATTAGAAACGAAAGCTTTCTGTTCCTCTGTCAAAGCGTTGTATGCCGAACGGGCGGCTTCCACCGCGGCTTTATCCTCTAAAGTCAAATCCTCCTCGGCGGGGAGCGCGTTGATGAGGTTCACAACCTCGTTGGCGTATATCTCGTCGCCCGTAGCGATTTTGAAGTTGCTGAATTTTACCTGACATTCGTTCACGCCGATCACGATACCGCCCTCTCTCTTTTCGGGCGCGGTATCGCCGAAAAGAGTTTTGTAATCGGCAGTCGCCTGCTTATATACCTTTCCCGACATATCCGTAACGGTTACGGAAACCGTCGTGCCCTTGATAATCATATAGAAATGGTATTTCGTGCCGGCAACCGTGGTGATCGAAGTCCCGTTCACCTTTTTATCGGTGTAGTTCGTGTCCTGCATGTTTTTATCGGAAGTCGGGCATACGAACGCCGCGCCCGCGTTTTCGAACGTTCTTACGTTCGTACCTACGCCGTAAAGTTTTCCGTCCACGACGTTCGCGTAGGCCAGCACGTAGAAAAATCTGCCGCCGGTTTTGACTTTGGTAGAAACGTAATCGAAAGAAATTTCAAGATCGCCGGCATAATTTCCCGGGAGGAAATACGCCTGCGCGTAATATTCGTCCTTCGTGTTCGAAGATATTCCCGCGTTGCTGTCGCGGTCGAGCATTCTGATCTCAACGCTCTTTTCAGATTCGTTTACCTTGATATAACCGCTGTCGCTCGACGTTACGTGTTCCGACGCGTCAATGCTGCCGTCGAACCAGGTGAGATATTTTCCGCCCGAATTTTTAACGATTTTCTCAAACGCTTCAAACGATTCGAGAAGCCCCGCCGCGACTTTGTCTTTCGCGGCTTCGGGCGTGTTGCCGTAAATGCGCGCGGCCGTTTCATAAACGGCCATATCCGCGTTTTCGGAAACGCGGAACGCGTCCTTATCCGGCATTTCATTCATCGCCGCGGCAAAAAGATCCGCTTCCGCCTGCAGCAAAACGTCGTAATTCGTTACGGCCGCCGTCTGCTTTGAAGCGAGTTTGTCATACGCCGAACGCGCCGCAGAAATCGCGTTTTCCTCTTCGAGCGTTACGGGCGATTTTATAGCGCCGATCAGTTCTACGACCTTATTTACCTGTTCTTGTTCTTCGGGCGTAAGCTGTGCGTCCTCTATTTCTTTCAGCGCTTTTTCAGCCGCCGTCAGTTTTTCGAGATTTTCCACGAGAACTTTCTGCCCCTCCGTCAGCGCTTCGTACGCCGCGCGGGCAGCTTCGATCTGCGCCTTATCGCCGAACACTATTTCTTCCGATTCGGGGAGCGCGGATATAAGTCCGCTCACCTGATCGGCAAAATATTGATCTTTGCCGTCCTTTATCTCGAAATTACTGAAACTTACGATCTGTTCGTTCACGCCGATCACCACGCCGCCCTCTCTTTTCGCAGGCGCCGTGCTGCCGAAATGTTCGGCATAATCCAAAGTTGCGTTTTTGTAGACTTCGCCGCCCTCAGCCGTTACGGTAACGGTCATTTTCGTGCCGACGATCTTCATATCGAAATGATAGGTTTCGCCCTCCGTCGTCTTCTTGTGCGTACTGCCGGAAACGCTTGAATAATTGTAGTCCTGCATCGTCCCGTCGCTCTTCGGGCATACGAACGCCGCGCCGTCGTGATCGATCGTTCTTACGTTTGTGCCCACGCCGTAGAGTTTGCCGTCCACGACGTCCGCATACGCCAGCACGTAGAAAAATCTGCCGCCTTCGCCCAGCGTTTTATATGAATAATCGAAAGATATTTCCATGTCGCCGTAATATGTACCGGGCAGAAAATACGCGCCGCCGTAATACCAAGGTTTCAAATCGGAACTCGAAGGAAAATGCGCCGCGCCGCACTTACGGCTGACGGCTTTGATCTCCGCCGTGTTTGCCGCTTTGTCGGCATGTATGTATCCGTCGCCTTTCGGGCTGGTAAAATACGTCGGATCCATGCTGCCGTGATACCACGTGAGCCATTCGTCTCCCGAATTTTCCGCTATATGGGCAAGCTCTTCAAGCTTATCCTTATTCGCAACTTTTGCCTGCTCTTCTTCGCTAAGCGTATCGAAAGCCTGCTGTGCGGATTTCAGCGCGGATAACTGCGTTTCGTCGGAAACCTTGAAATCATCCTTATCCGCCAGCGCTTCTATAAGGCTTTGCACGTTTTCCGCGGTCGATTCCGTGCCCGCGGCAAAAACCGCGACGGCCGCCGCGCCGCAAAAAGCGAGCGCCATGACGGCGATCAGCAGCAGATAACATGTCTTTCGGATCGTTTTGTTCATTTTTACCTCCAAACAGTTCATTATTTTATAATAAGCGTAACAATGGAATGTCCCGGCAGATTCACGTTGACGTATTTGCCGTCCACACAGACCGTCGTTTCAGTTACCCATCCCTCGTTCTGTATCACCACGACGATCCTGCCGTCGGGGTTTTTGTATGCGAGCGAATAAAGCCCGCTGTTTACGTCGTTTACGCATTTCAGCCTCTTGGCGCCAGGTTCGATAAACCTGGAAAAATGCCCGATATAATAGAAAGACGGATTGACCGTGTACGTCTTTTTTTCCGTATCTACCATGACGGGCGCTTCGCAATAGTTTGCTACGTGATTAGGCCCGCCCTTCATGTCAAGCGCCAGGTTCCAATCGAGCCACCCTTCCGAAAAATTGTTGAAATCGTTGATGATATTGCGGCCGTAGCGTTCGGCGTGTTGCACGTAAGCGGAACTGCTCTCGCCTTCCGCCGTGAGTTCCACGCAGCATTCCGTCATGAGCAGATGTTTTTCGGGAAACATTTCGTGCACCGCGGAAAGGTTTTTGCTTTCCTCGCTCACATACCAGTGATACGCCACGCCCTTGACGATATCCCGCACTTCTTTGTCCGCGAGCGTAACCGCCGCCCGGCGGGCCACTCTGTCGCGGTTATGGTCCCATATGTAAATTTCGGTGTCGAGCCCGTATTTCTTCAAAGCGGGATATAAGTGGTATTTCACATATTCCGCCTCTTCTTCCGCACTTACGAGGCACGATTCCCAAGTCTGCACCGCCTCCGGTTCGTTCTGTACGGACATCATTTTTACGTTAAGTCCGCGTTTTTTCAGCTCGCAAACGAATTTACAGCAGTATTCCGCCCAGATGTCGCGGTATTCCTTTTTCAGTCTGCCGCCGTAATTCATATCGCCGTTTGTCTTCATCCAGTACGGCGCGCTCCAGGAAGCGACCATAAACGCAAGCTCGCGTTCCGCCATGCCGCGGGCCCTTTCGATAAGCGGAAACACCCACTTTTCTTCGCGGGAAACGTCGTAGCTGGAAAGCGAATCGTCATGATCGCGGATATAAGTATAGTTCTCCAATGAAAAATCGTTGGAATGGACGGACACGCGCCCGAGATTGTACCGCAGCCCATCTTTCGAGAAATAAGCGCGGCACACCTCGTCGCGTATTTTATCGCCTGCCTGCGCGAGGACATAGGCGGCGGATTCCGTGAACGCGCCGCCGAAGCCCATATGCGTCTGATACGTCTTTGCGGAATTCACCGCGACGAGCGGCACGTTTTTTGCCGCCGCGTCGCTGAATTCCAGATCGGGCATACGCCTGATATACTGTTTTTTTGCCTCGACAGTTCTGTAAAGCTCTATCATTTCAGTCTCCTTTGCCGATCGGCCTGCGAAAACCTTCTCATTTCGCAGTCTGCCACATTATCTTGAGATCTCCGTCCCACTGTTGGAAAGAATAAATTATACCGTCGTACGTGAGGGTTTTGGACATATCCGCCACATGTTCTTCTTTAACGTTTTTATCCACCGAGCCCACTCTTACGATAATATCGCTCCAATCGCCCTCTTTCGCCACTTTCACCTGCGTGAGATCGAATACGAATTCCAGTTCGGTATCCGTGCCCGAATTTTCCACGGTCAGTTTCTTTTTGCTTGAAGAGCCCTCCACCGAATAACGGATTTCGAGTTTCACGTTCGTTACGGCCGATTCCGCCTTAGCCTTGACGACCATTACCGGTTTATCGTCTCGCATTTCAAGTACCGCGCTCTGAATCTCGACCGTCGTCTTTTCAAAAGTTACCTTTAAGTCGCCCTCATATTCCTTGAAAGAATATTTTCTATCTTCATAGGTAATCGTCTGATCCATGTTGGCGTGCGCCTTGTTGAGGTTGTAATCTACCGTTTTTTCGCCCTCGGTTACTACCAGCACTATATCGTGCCAGTCGCCCTCTCTCGACATCTTTGTGAGATCGTAAACGAATTCCATGTCGGTTTCCGTACCCGTATTTTCCACTTTATGTTTGAGAAGTCCGTTAAAATATCTGACCTGCAGCTGAACGGCGTCGGGAATTTCGCCGTAAACTTTCGCCTTAACCACCATCACGGGCTTTTCGTCGCGCATTTCGAAATTCGCGCCGAGAATATCCAGGCGGTTCACCATGAACGTTACTTTCAGCATGCCTTCATAGTCTTTGAAGCTGTAAGTAGCGTCCGTTTTCTCATATACCACCGAAACGTCTTCCGCCATGGAAAAGCTCAGATCGTACGCAACGCCCGTCTGTACGACTTCGATGAGAACGTCGTACCAAACGCCCTCGGCGGTTAGCTGCGTAAGATCGAACGAATATTCGAGCTGCTGTCCCGAACCCTGATTGTCCTCATAGAATACCTCGCCGCCGGATTCGCGGATCATCAGCCTGAAATCGTAACCGAGTTCGGCGGGAAGAGCCGATCTGCCGGATACTTTCAGAACGGGTTTTTCGTTTTCCAGCACCATGGTGGCGGTCGCGCTTTCCAGCGTAGCCGAAGTATCGGCAAAGGCGTTGGAAACGATGCGCACTACGCCGTTTTTCGCATCGAGCACCATGAAATAAAAGGGCTTTTTCAGCGTATAGTTGCGGTCGGTATAGGAAGTGAGCGTGATCTGCAGCCCCTCTGCCACGGGCGTCGCCTTATCGTCGAAAACCACGTTTTCGCTCGAATAGATGTTGATCCCCTGCGGATCGCAGAAAGAACTCCATGAGGTTTCCCCGTCGAAATTAAATTCGATGAGCGCGTCGGTATCCTCTTTGAGCGTCAGTTTCGGCGACCACGCGGGGAGCATCAGAGATATCTGTCCCTGCTTTTCGCCGTCGATCGCCCAGAGGAAAAATTCGCTCGTATCGGGCGTAAGGATGCTTTCCTTGTCGAAAGTGAGGTTGAACGTATGCTTGCCGTCCGCATAAGTGCTTTCCGCTTTATACGCCTTGTCTTTGTTGAACTTGTCGCTGATCGTTACGTAGAATTCGGCCGTTTCGCCTGCGTCGGACTTCACGGTGAAATCGTAGGAATCGGACCCCGTCTGCAAAATGTCTATATGCTCGAAATTGTAAGTAACAAACGGTTCGTATTCTTCGTTTTCCCCCTCTTTGTCGCATGCCGCAAACGCAAATACAAGCGACACGACGGACAGCACAGCCAGAATTGCCAATAATTTTTTTCTCATGTTTACCCTCCTTATATCACAAGCGTTATCACGCTTTGCGGCAAAATTCTGTAAGTAACGCTCTTTTTGCCTACGACGATATCCACGTCTTCGTAGGTGGCGTCGTTGGTATTATGCACGACCACCACGAGCTTGCCGTCGGCGCGCTCAAAGGCCGTGGAGATTATTTTGGAAGAGTTTGAACTTTCCGCGCCGATCACGACGGGCGCTTCGCCGTCGATCGGGCAGGCGAATTTCGAAAGGTGTGCCATTGCGTAATAAGCGGCGTTTTTGGAATACACCCAGCCTGCCGATTCGCCGTAATCGAGATTCATTACGCCGAAACATACGGAAGAATTGCCCTTCACGGGAGTGCCGTCCGAACCGAGAACATAGTTCCAATACAGGCTCATGGAGCTGCCGTACGCCGTAGGCGTAAGCACGACGTTTTTAAGCGCGTAACTGAGATTGCTCGCAAAGTCGATGCTGCCGTCGTATTCCGTCGTTTCCGTCAGATATATTTCGCCTTCGAAACCGATGGAATCGAGATACTCGAAAGCGTACTGCAAGGTTACGTCGAACTCGCCCGCATAGGTATGGAAGGAGATCGCGTCCACATAATTTTTCGATTCGCCCGCCATCAGCGCTTCCACATATTGCTGTGCGGTAACGTCCGATTCGGAATTGTAATTGTGTTCGTAAGCCATGATCTTCACGTCGCCGAGTCCCGCGGCGTCGAGCTGTTTACCCAAAGCGGCGACTACCTTCGGCATCTGATCCGATTCCATTCTCATATAAGGATAGGCGAGGAAAGTAACCCTCGGTTCGTTGATCGGGGAAATATAAGTAACGTCGACGCCCTCCTTTGCGTATTCCTGCACGAAACGGACGAGATATTCCGCATATACGTCGATATATTCGTCTTTGAGAGATCCGCCGCGCAGGTTTTCCGTGCTCTTCATCCAGGCGGGCGCAGACCACGGCACCGCGATTATGTCGATATCGGGATTGATCTTGACCACTTCTTTCAGCACGGCGAGGATATCCGCGTCGTGTTCCAGCGTGAAATGTTCCAGTTCGGTGTCGGTTTCGCCTTTGGGCATATCGTCGCAGGTGAAAAATTCATCTTCGGCGATATAGTCGTTGGAGCCGATCGGCACGCGGATATTCGTAAAATATGCGCCGTCCTTCGAGAAGAAATCGTTGAGGATTTCCGTTCTCGTCGCCTCGTCCGCCTGCATGAGCAGATAAGCGCTGGAATGCGTCATCGTAGCGCCGTCGCCCCGATAGGCCTGCCGCTTATCCGAAGCGTCCACCGTTACCGATACGTTCAAGGACGAAGAATCGTAGTCTTCGAATTTGAGGTCGGACTGCCTTGCGAGAAGTTTGGATTTCGTACCTGTGGTTTCATAAAGCTGGGCATAACTCGGCGACGGCGTTTTGTCACACGCGGCGGCGCCGAAACATATGCCGAGCGCCAGCACGAAACATAAGGTCCTTGCAATAAATTTGCCTTTCATATTTCCTCCTTTATTCTTTTACCCCGCCGACCATTATCCCGGCGAGGATGTATTTCTGCAATACGAAAAAGATGATGATGAGCGGCGCCGACACGATGACCGCGCCCGCCAGCATTGCGGGATATTTGCGGACGTCGCTCTGCCCCGTAGCCACCAGCTCGCCGAGCGAAATGGCCAGCGTGAAGTTTTCTTCACTGCGGGTGGCGATGAGCGGCCACATGTAGTTGTTATAGTTCCACATAAAAGTGGTGATGCCGAGCACTACCAGCATCGGGCTGACCATCGGCAGGGAGATCTGCGCGTAGATTCTGAACGTCGAAGCGCCGTCAATCATGGCCGCGCCCTCGATGTCGGAACTGAGCGCATAATACTGCTGCCGCAGCAGAAACACGTTGTATACCGACATCGTAAACGGAAGAATGAGCGCAAACAGCGTATCGTAAATATTGAGCGCGTTCACGATGATGAAATTCGGAATGGTAAGCACCGTTCCCGGGACCATCATTGTAACGAGCAAAACGCCGAATATCTTATCCCGTCCGGGAAATTCCAGCCGCGCAAACGCGTACGCCGCGAGCGAATTCAGAAACAGGTTGACAAAGGTGTTCACGACGCAGACTATCAGCGTGTTTTTAAATACCAGGCCGAGTTTCAATTCCTGTATCGCCTGCGAATAATTAGACAAAACGAACTTGATGTTGCCCGCTTCGTCGCGCGGAATCAGCGAAAACTTTTCAGAAAATATCGCCGACGTATCCTTGAACGAAGAGGCGATCAGCCACAGATACGGAAAAATAAACGTTACCGCGACCAGACTTAAAAGGACGTAGACGACGATCTTAGCCGCGGGCACTCTTTTTCGCACACGCATGCCGTTAAGCGTTCCGAGCACGGCGCCTCACCCCCTTTTTCTTTTCTTCCTTGTCCGTGCGCTGCGGCATCACCTTGAACTGCACCAGGGTGATGAGCAGGATAAAACCGAACAAAATATACGAGAGCGCGCACGCCACGCCGATATTGCTCAAATTGCCGAAAGCCTGTTCGTAGATCTGATACATGAACGTGTACGTGCTGTGCTGCGGTCCTCCGCCCGTCAGTATTTTCATCTGATCGAAAGCCTGGAAAGAGCCGATCAACCCCGTTACCAGCAGGAAAAACGTGGTCGGCATGACGGACGGCAGAGTGATTCGCCAGAATTTTTCAAAAGCGTTCGCGCCGTCTATTTCCGCGGCCTCGTAATAAGTTGTGTCGATGTTCTTCATTGCGGACAGCATGATCAGCACGTTATAGCCAAGCCCGCCCCATACGCTCATAACGGCGAGCGTCAGGAGCGCGGTGCTCGTTTCGCCCAGAAAATTTATGTGCGTGCCGAGCAATTGATTGATCATGCCGTATCTCGAATCGAGCATATACCGCCACATGGCCATGATTGCTACGCCCGCCGTAACGGACGGTATGTAGAACGCCGTTTTGAAAAACTTGACCCCGCGGGAAATCGAGTTGAGCATCGCGCTGACGACGAGCGTACCGAACAAACTGGCGGGTATGGTGAAGAGAATGTATTTTACCGTAACCCAAAGCGATTTCCAGAAATACGGATAAATCAACCTGTTTCCGAAAAGCTCGATATAGTTTTTCAGTCCGATGAACGCGGCGTCGCTCAGCATATTCCAGTCGGTCAGCGAGTATACGAACGCCATGATCATCGGCGCGAACAGGAACACGGCCGAATACACGACGAGCGGCGTAACGAACAAATATCGGAAGAG
>UQZE01000048.1 GCA_900545325.1 uncultured Eubacteriales bacterium | reverse complement strand
GACGCTCTTCCGATCTATTTTCTCATGCTCGACAAACTGCTTGTTTCCGCGGAAAAGGAGGGCGTGCCCGTGGTGCTCGCCGTCAACAAAAACGACCTCGGCGCGGACGTTTACGAAAAGGTGCGGCGCGAATATGCGGGCGCGGGGACGGAAATAATGTCTGTTTCCGCCGCGCGCGGCGATAACCTTTCCGCGCTCAGGGAAAAGATACGCGGCAGGCTGACCGCCCTGGCGGGGCAGTCGGCGGTGGGTAAGTCCTCGCTCGTCAACGCAATGTTTTCCACGGATTTGCGCGTAGGCGCGCTCAGCGGCATCAAGCGGGGCAGACACACCACCACGAGTTCGCGCATCTACACGTTCGGCGACTGCCGCATCGTCGATACGCCGGGCTTTGCCGTGCTGGAAACGGACGTTTTGGCGGAAGATCTCGCGGCGTATTATCCCGAGTTCGAAAAATCCGCAGGGCTCTGCCGTTTCCGCGGCTGCACGCATACGAGCGAACCCGGCTGCGAGGTGAAAAGACTGGCGGAAAACGGCGGGATCGATCGGGAAAGATATCTCCGTTACGCCGAACTTTTCAGGCGGTTAAAGGAAAAAAGGAGGGAATATGAGTAAAGTTTTGATCGCGCCGTCCATACTGTCGGCGGATTTCTCCCGCATGGGGGAAGAAGTGAAGTCGCTCGAGGAATGCGGGGCGGACATGATCCATGCGGACGTGATGGACGGCGTTTTCGTGCCGAATATCACTTTCGGCATCAAGATGGTGGAGGATATCAGAAAATGCACCTCCCTGCCGATCGACGCGCATTTGATGATCGTGCATCCCGAAAAATACGTGGAACGTTTTGCGAAAGCGGGCGCGGATTACATCACTGTGCATTACGAGGCCTGCGGGACGGACACGGCGGCTGTTTTGAAACTTATCGGGGACTGCGGCGCGAAGGCGGGCGTAGTCATCAATCCCGACACGCCGTGGGAGCGTGCGGCGGAATTTTTACAGCTTTGCGACATGGTGCTCGTCATGAGCGTGTATCCCGGCTTCGGCGGTCAGAAATACATTGCCGCGGCGGACGAAAAACTGAGGCGCCTTGCAAAAGAGATCGCGGAGAAAAAGCCCGGTACGCTGCTTGAGGTCGACGGCGGCGTTACGGAGGAAAACGCGGCGCGGCTGATAGAACTCGGCGCGGACGTCATCGTTGCGGGGAGCGCGGTGTTCAGGGCGGCGGACAGAAAGGCCGCCATCGCAAAGCTGCGCGGCGGCGCGGGCGTGTCCTTATAATTTAAAATTTGTCATAACCGCCTTTCGGACGCATATATTGTTTATATGTAACGAAAAGGAGAGGGCTATGAGAATATGTTGCGTTAAGCCGCCCAAAGCGGTGAGAAAGTTACTTAGGCTTATTTTCAGAAACAGGATAAAAAGGGAAAAAACAAAAGCGGCTGAAAATCACCAGCCGCTTTAATTATAAAATCCGCTCTTAGTTCCGTGCGGGGCAGGGCGCGTCCCGCGGCGGACAAGCCTTAAAACAACGCAAAAAAGCGGTTACGCAAAACGCAACCGCCGTAAATTTCCGTATGGAAAATTTTTAGGCTCTTTCTACCTTGCCGCTCTTCAGACAGCGGGCGCAGACGTATTCCGAAGAAACGTTGCCGTCGGCATGTTTAACTTTTACTTTCTGCAAATTCGCGTTGTACTGGCGCGGAGTCTTGCGGTTGGAATGGCTCACCAGATTTCCCGAAAGTTTACCCTTGTTGCAAACGCTGCATACTCTAGACATATATATTTTTCCTCCGTTTTGGTCGCTTTACAAAATTAGCATAAATACATTAGCATAAAACGGAAAAAAAAGCAAGGAAAATAAGGCGCTTACGCCAAAAATTTTGCAGGCTTTCAAAAAATCGCAATAAATTAAAGGAATATTGTTGCAAATCTCGGATAAATATTGTAAAATTAGAATGAGTAAAGAAAGGGACGGTAAATAAATGTCTGTCAATACGAACAACATCTACGGAGAGATCAGCATAACGGACGAAGCGATCGCCAACTTTGTGTATTACGCGTCGTTGGAGTGTTACGGCATCGTGGAACTCGTACCGTACAGCATACTTGACTCCGTAACCGCCCTGTTTACGCGAAAAAACACGGTGAAAGGCGTCCGCATCAGAACGAGCGGAGATCGTATTTTTATAGACGTTCACGTGATCGTCAAACACGGCGTATCGATCAAGGCCGTGGCGGAATCGCTCAAGGAATTCGTCAAGTACAGAGTGGAGAGATTCACCGGCATGCTGGTGGACACCGTCAACGTGAATATAAAAGGCGTAAAACTTTAAGGGTGCGAAAACGCGGCCTGCCTAAGGGGCGGGCGGCGTTATTTCCGCGCCGAAAAATCAATTTGATCATAACTTAACGAAGAGGTATATAATGCAGAAAACTTTTAACGGGGCGATGCTCAAAAATATGATCATCACTGCGGCAAAGCTCCTCGAAATAAACAGGGCGACGATCGATTCTTTAAACGTGTTTCCCGTTCCCGACGGCGATACGGGCACGAACATGTCGCTCACTTTGCAATCGGCGGTAAAAGAACTTCTGAGCTGTAACAGCAACAGCATATACGACATTGCGGAGGCGGTGTCCAAGGGCGCGCTGAGAGGGGCGCGCGGCAATTCCGGCGTTATTTTGTCCCAGGTTTTAAGGGGATTTTGCAACACGATAAAAGAGGCGCAGGCCGTAGATATAAAGCTGTTCGCTTCCGCCGTGCAGAACGGCGCGAAGGTGGCTTACGGCGCGGTCAGCAAGCCCAAAGAGGGCACCATGCTGACGGTGGCGCGGGAGGTCGGCGAACATGCATGGACGGTGCGCGGAAAGTTCAAGGATTTTGAAACTTTTTTGCCCGAACTCATCAAAAAAGGCGAGGAATCGGTGGAAAAAACGCCCGAACTGCTCCCCGTACTCAAAAAGGCGGGCGTTGTGGACGCGGGCGGCAAAGGGCTGATGTGCCTGTATGAAGGCATGTACAAGGCGCTGATCGGCGAAGAAGTCGGCGGCAACATCACGGTGAGCGAACCGAAATCCTCTTCCGAAACGCTGATGGATCATGCGGACATCATGAACCTCGGCGTGATAGAATTCGCCTACTGCACGGAATTTTTCATCATCAATATCAATAAAAAGACCACGCTCGCGGATATAGAAAAACTCCGCGAAAAGCTGATGGCTCTGGGCGACTGCGTGATCGTCATAGGCGATCTGGAACTCGTCAAGGTGCACGTGCACACCAACAAGCCTGGCGTGGCGCTTTCCTACGCGCTCGAACTCGGCGAACTCGACAAGGTGAAGATCGAGAACATGCTCGAACAGAACCGCGAACTGAAAAAGAAATACGAAGCGGAAAAGAAAGATATGGCAATGCTCGCCGTTTCCGTGGGAGAAGGCATTTCGGACATTTTCCGCGATCTGACGGTGGACGGCATTATCGAGGGCGGACAGTCCATGAATCCGAGCGCTTCGAGCATAGCGGATGCGGCGCAGCGCATCAATGCGGACACGATCTTCGTGCTGCCCAACAACAAGAATATCATCCTGGCGGCGGAACAGGCGAAATCGCTCGTGGAGGGCAAGACCATTCACGTGATCCCCACCAAGAACATACCGCAGGGATTTTCCGCGGCGCTGGCGTTCAACCCCGAAGTCAGCGCGGAGGAAAACAAGGCGAATATGATCCACGCGCTCGACAATGTTACCGCGGGACAGGTTACTTATGCGGTCAGAACGACCAAAATAGACGGTTTTTCCCTTAAAGAGGGCGATATAATCGGTCTGGACAACAAAAAGATACTCGCCAAGGGCGATAACGTCAAAAAAGTGGTGATCGATCTCGTGGCAAAGCTCAAGAGCATGTCGGACGAAATCATTACGCTCTATTACGGCGAGGACGTCAAGGAAGAGGACGCGGCGGAGATACAGGCGGAGCTTCAGGAGCTTTATCCCGAATGCGACGTCGAAATCAATTACGGCGGCCAGCCGATCTATTACTACATGATCGCGCTGGAATAAAAAAGAACACATAAGGGAAACTGCGGTTTCCCTTTTTTGATAAGGAGCGCTATGGAACTTTCGCGGATCAAAGGGATAAACGAAAAGAGGGAAAAGGACTTCGCCCGCCTCGGCGTGAACAGCGCGGAGGATCTCGTCAAGCTCTTTCCGCGCGCCTATCTCGATTTAAGGCAGGTAACGCTCCTGAAAAACTGCTATCATAACGACGTAGTTCTCACCGTGGGCAAGGTTATGAACGTGCCGCCGCCGCTTATGTCGGCGCGGCACGTGAAATACGTCAAGGTGTACTGCACGCAGTACGGCGAGCCGTTCACGGCGATATGGTTCAATCAGCCTTACGTGCTCGGCAAACTCAAGGAGGACGCGGAATACCTCTTTTACGGCCGCGTGCAGAACAAGTTCGGGCAGGTAAGCCTGGTCAATCCCTCGTTCGAGCCGATAGAGCAGAACTATCGTTTAAAGGGGATCGTGCCGCAGTATCCTTTAAAGGGGAATCTCACGCAAAAAGTAGTGCGCGACAGCGTGAAAACCGCCTGCCGCCTGGCGCCGCCGAAGAGCATAATCCCCTTTGATTTGCAGAAAAAATACGGGCTTACGGATCTAGCGGAAAGTTATAACGCGGTGCATAATCCGGAAAGTTTCACCGCAAAAAACGAGGCGTCCGACAGGATTGCGACGGAGGAATATTTCGCGCTCATCTCCGCATTCAAGATGATCAAGGGGAGCAACGAGCAGGTGCGGCTCAACCGTTATTCCTGTACAGATAAGGAACTTTTGGAATTTGTCGCGCGCTTTCCCTTCCGGTTCACCGAAGGACAGAAGAGCGCGGTGAACGAGATCTTCGCCGACATGAAGGGCGAAAAGGTGATGAACAGACTGCTCCAGGGCGACGTGGGCAGCGGAAAGACGGCGGTAGGGCTGTCCGCCATGTTCGTCGCCGTCAAAAGCGGGTATCAGGCCGCCATGCTCGCGCCAACCGAGGTGCTCGCGCGCCAGAACTTTGCGATCGCGAAACGATATTTTCCCGAATACGGCGTGGATCTGCTCACGGGGTCGCTCACCGCAAAGGAAAAAAGGGAGGTCAAGCGGCGTCTGCTCGCGGGAGAAACAAATATTCTCGTCGGCACGCACGCCCTGCTCGAAAAGGACGTGCAATTTAAAAAATTGAGCTTTTGTCTTTGCGACGAACAGCATCGTTTCGGCGTGGCGCAGAGAAGTTCTCTGAGCGATAAGGGCGTTTTTCCCGACGTGCTCGTCATGAGCGCGACGCCCATTCCGCGCACGCTTTCGCTGATTTTTTACGGCGATCTCGATATATCCACCATACAGGGCAAGCCTGCAGAACGGCAGGAGGTGCAGACCAACGTCGTGCCCCTCGCCAAATACGACGATATGCTGGGATTTATCAAAAAGCAGGCAGAGGCCGGGCGGCAGGCTTATTTCGTCTGTCCCAAGATAGAGGGCGACGAAGAGGGTTCGCTCATGAGCGTTACCGAACTATACGAAGAACTTACCGCACGCCTGCCTTCGCTGAGGTTCCGCCTGCTGCACGGCAAGCTGAAGGACGCGGAGAAGACGGCCATCATGCAGGAATTCAAAGACGGCGGGTTCGACTGCCTTGTCAGCACTACGGTCATTGAAGTCGGCGTGGACGTGCCCAACGCCTCCGTCATGGTCATCTGCAACGCCGAGCGATTCGGGTTGTCGCAGCTGCACCAGCTGCGCGGCCGCGTGGGCAGGTCGGACATCAAGAGCTATTGCTTTCTGCTTTCTTCAGCGGGCGGAGAGTCTTACGAGCGGCTGAAAATTCTGAAAAACAATTCCGACGGGTTTAAAATCGCGGAATACGATTACGAACTGCGCGGCGGAGGGGATTTCCTCGGCGCGCGGCAGAGCGGCAAATATATAGGCGATCTGGGAAACCTCAGCTATTCCACCGCCTCGATATTTTTAGCCAAGAAACTGAGCGACGAGGCCTTTCTTTCGGGCGGAAACCTCGAAGAGATAAAACGGGTTGCGATCGCAAAATATGAGAAGTTAAAAGATATCGCGTTGAACTGACGGAAAGAAAGAACGCGGCGCTCTTTTGAGCGCCGCGCTTTATTATTTTTTCGGTTTGCTTTTGTTTTTTATCATGAGGGAAAAGTAGATGATGTTCAACAGTTCGAGCGGTATGCAGAATATAAACAGCAGCCACGAATTTCTGAAAGGCACGGTAACATAGATGGCCGCGGCCAGGGAAAATATAAGACCCGTAATGATGACGATGGATAAAAAGGGCTTTCCCCAGATGCAGTTGAACACGAGCAGCACGATACAGGACGCGGGCACGGCGTAAACGAAAGCCAGCCACATGTTTTTTATCTCCGGCGCGGCGAGCAGGGTGAATACGAAAATGGCCGTGGCCACCAGCCACACGAGCAGCACGGAACAAATGGTAACGTTCGTTCTCGTGAGCAGGTTGATCTTGCGTTTCACGCGGGCGGGCTTGTCCGATTTCGTAAGCATATCGTCCACCGTAACGCCGAAGAGATCCGCTATCTGCTTCAACACGTCGACGTCGGGCATGCCCGCGGCTCTTTCCCATTTGGAAACGGCTTTGTCGGAATAATTTATTTTTTCCGCAAGCTCGGCCTGCGTCAGATTAGCGGCTTTTCTGTATTTTATCAAATTTTCCGCTAAAACGTTCTTCAAATCTTCCATAAGTCTATTTTAGGATAAAACAGCAAAAAAATCAAGTAAAAAGCGCCTGTAAACAAGATTTTCTACTCCCCGTAGAGTGAAAAACGTCACTCTACGGGGGAAAGGACGCAAGTAGAGGCGGGAAAACAAAAGTAGATTGATTTTCCCGCGGTTTCGGTGTATAGTAAAGTGGAAAAAGCGCATGATCTTCTGCGGGAAAGTTTTCCGGTGCGCAATGTTTGTTATTTAAGGAGGAAAGCTATGAAGATAGCGGTTTCGGCGGAAACCACCGTCGATCTGACGAAAGATTTATTGAAGGAATTCGACATACATACCGTGCCCTTTACCGTTCTGCTGGGCGACGCCGCCAGGCTCGACGGCGACGTAGACTGCGAAGAAATTATCGATTACGTCGCCAAAACGGGCATTCTGCCCAAGACGAGCGCGGTCAATCAGTTCCAGTTCGAAGAGCATTTCGCAAAGCTGCTCGAAACGTACGAAGGCGTGATCCACTTTTCCCTGTCTTCGGAAATGAGCAGCGCTTTCGCAAACGCCGTGGCGGCGTCGAAAAAGTTCGGCGGCAGGGTGCGTGTGCTCGATTCGCGCTCGCTTTCTACCGGCATCGCGCTTTTGGCAATCTACGCGTCAAAACTCGCGGCGGAGGGAGAAAGCCTCGGCGCGGTAGCGGAAAAATGCGCAAAGCGCATACCTTACGTTCAGGCGGGGTTCGTGCTCGAGCGGCTGGATTATCTCTATAAAGGCGGCAGATGTTCCTCGCTCGCCTATTTCGGAGCCAACCTGCTGAAATTGCGGCCGCAAATTCTGGTAATAGACGGCAAGATGGGCGCGGCGAAAAAATACCGCGGCAAAATAGAAAGCGCCGTGCGTTCCTACTGTGCGGACACGCTGGAACGCTTCGATAATCCCGATCTGGAAGTGGGATTTCTGACGTATACCACCGCGACGGAGGGCATGCTGGAGGAAGCGCGCAAGGCGCTGAAAGCGCGGGGATTCAAAAATATTTACGAAACGCGCGCGGGAGGCACCATCACCAGCCATTGCGGCGAACACTGTCTCGGAATACTCTACATCAACGACGGCGGTAAACTATCTTAAACTTAAAATTGCGGAGGTCTTGAAGGTGAGGAATTTCGGAAAGATAACGCTTTTCGGGGATTCTATACCCAAAGGGTACACGACGAAGGGCGGCAGAATAGAAAAAGTAGATAAGGACGCGGTCAGCCTGCTGGAAGAAAAATACGGATTCCGCATAGAAAACCGCTCGGCTTACGGCCAGACGCTCCATAAGATCTACGAACGGAGGATGGTGGAACGCTACATTGAGGATACGCGCGGAGAGAAAGACCGCACGGCGGTGTTCTGTATCGGCGGGAACGACAGCGATTACGACTGGAAGGCGGTGGCGGCCGCGCCGAAAGCCTTTCACGAATCGAAAACGCCGCTTTCCGTTTTCGAAAAGGAGCTGGACGAACTCATCAAAAAGCTCAAGGCGGACGGCGTGCAGGTGCTTTTGACCACGCTCACGCCCGTCGATTCCAAGCGGTATTTCGAACGGGTGATATCCAACGTCGCGGACGGCGAAAAGGTGCTGGAATTTTTGAGCGGCGACATCACCAACATCAACCGCCACCAGGAATGCTACAACCTCGCGGTGATCGGCGCGGCGATGAAAAACGATTGCAAAATCATAGATATACGTTCGGATTTTCTGATGCAGACAGATTATCTCGTCAATTATTCGGACGACGGCATTCACCCCAACGCGGGCGGACACCGCGTGATCGCGAAAAGCGTTATGAAATTCATAGACGGCAAAATTTCCGCCTGAAAGCGGAAATTTTTTTTGTTATCGGCGGAAAAACTTAGAAAATTTAACGGAATTTTACGCATCGCCTTGCAAAATCGGCGGGCGGGGGATATAATGGAAACAAAGCGGCGCCCGACGCGCCGTTTTCAGGGAGGAAGATATGAAAGTAACTGTTTTAGGCAGCGCGGCGGCCGAGTGCATACCCGCCCTGTTCTGCAATTGCCCGACCTGCAGAAAGGCGGCGGAAAAAGGCGGAAAGGATATCCGCACGCGGGCGCAGGTGCTCGTGAACGAAGACCTCATGATAGACTGGCCGGCGGACGCCTATTTGCATAAACTGCAAAGCGGGGCGGACTTTTCAAAAATAGAAACCCTGCTGGTAACACATTCGCACAGCGACCATTTCCGCCCGCTCGATCTCTGTCTGCGGGGCTCGGTTTTCGCGCACGGCATGTCGTGTGAAAAATTGCGCATTTATTGCAGCGAGGGCGTGCGGCGCGCGTTCGCGCTCGGCGAGGAAACGGAACCCTTTATCGCCTCCGTAAGGGCGGCGCTGGAATTCGTAACGCCCGAGCCGCTGAAATTGTTCCGTGCGGGCGCCTACGACGTATGCGCCTTCCGCGCGCAGCATATGAAGAGCGAGCAGGCGCATTATTATTACGTGCGGGAACGCGCGACGGGCAAATCGCTGCTGCAAGCGTTCGACACGGGCAGGATCTATCCCGAAACCTACGATTTTATGGAAGAAAACGGTTTGCGGGCGGACGTCGTTCTGCTCGACTGCACGATGCTCGCCCACGAGATAGACGAAAATTCCACGCATATGAACATAAAGGCTTGCGTAACCGCGGCGGAAACGCTGAAAAAGAGGAACCTGCTGTCTGCGGGCGCCCGCGTTTTCGTAACGCATTTTTCGCATAACGGCGGCATGCTGCACGAGGATATAGAGCGCGCGCTCGCGCCTTACGGCCTCGGCGTCGCCTATGACGGAATGGCGGCGGAAGTATGAAACTGCGCATAGTATCGGAAAACGACGCGGCGGCCTTGCTCGGCATCTATGCGCAATACATAGACACGCCCGTTTCGTTCGAATGCACGCTGCCGTCCGCGGAGGAATTCGCCGCTCGTATAAGGGAAATCTCACGGGACTATCCCTATCTCGTATGCGAAGAGAAGGGAAAGCCGATCGGTTATGCGTACGCGCACAGGCAGATGGAGCGAGCGGCCTACGGCTGGAACGCGGAGCTTTCCGTTTATATCGACGGCGGCCGCCTTTCCGAGGGGATCGGAAAAAAACTGTATGCCGCGTTGACGGAAATTCTGCAGCTGCAGAACGTGGTCAACGTTTACGGCGGCGTTACGCTCCCTAACGCGCGCAGCGAAGGTCTGCACGTTTCCGCAGGATTTTCCAGATCGGGAGTTTACCGCAGAACGGGATTTAAAAACGGCGCATGGCACGACGTGGCATGGTTTGAAAAGGCGATTGCCCCCCATACGCCGCCGCGGCGGTTTAAAAGTATGCGGTCGATAGACGGGGAGGCCGTAGCCGCGATACTGCGAAGATTTTCCGATTAAAAAAGAGCGGACGAAAAGAGTCCGCTCTTTTATTTTCTATTCCCATTCGATGGTAGCCGTGGGCTTGGGGGACATGTCGAAACATACCCTGTTCACGCCCTTGACTTCGCTTAAAATGCGCTTCGTGATTTTTTGCAGAACCGCCCAGGGGAGTTCGGGCACTTCCGCCGTCATTGCGTCTACGGTGTTTACCGCGCGGATAATGACGGGCCAGTCGAAACAGCGCGCGTTATCCCGCACGCCCACCGATTTGAAATCGGGCACCAGCGTGAAATACTGCCAAACCTTGCCCTCCAGATTGTTGTTTGCGAATTCCTCGCGCAGGATGGCGTCGCTCTCTCTCACGGCTTCGAGGCGGTCCTTCGTGATGGCGCCGAGACATCTCACGCCGAGGCCGGGGCCGGGGAAGGGCTGGCGGTAGACCATGCCGTCGGGCAGGCCGAGCGCCGCGCCGCACGCGCGCACTTCGTCCTTAAAGAGCATTTTCAGCGGTTCCACGAGTTCGAATTTGAGATCTTCGGGAAGGCCGCCCACGTTGTGGTGGCTCTTGACGATCTTCGCGGTCTTGGTGCCGCTTTCCACAATGTCGGGATAGATCGTGCCCTGCGCGAGAAATTCGATGCCGTCGAGCTTTCTCGCCTCTTCTTCAAAAACGCGGATAAATTCCGCGCCGATGATCTTGCGCTTCTGTTCGGGATCGGACACGCCTGCAAGCTTGTTCAAAAACCGCTCTTCCGCGTCCACGTAAACGAGGTTGGCGTTCATTTCTTCCCTGAACACTCTGACTACCTGTTCGGGTTCGCCCTTTCTCAAAAGGCCGTGGTTGACGTGCACGCAGGTAAGCTGTCTGCCCACCGCCTTGAGCAGAAGGGCCGCCACCACGGAGGAATCCACGCCGCCCGACAGCGCGAGCAGCACTTTTTTATCGCCGACCTGCTTTCTGATGAGTTCCACCTGATCCGCGATAAAGTTTTCCATGTTCCAGTTCGGCTGCGCCTTGCAGGTGCCGAAGACGAAACTTTTCAGCGTGGCGGCAATATCCTCGTCGCGTTCGGGCATGGCGTTCGCCTCGCCGTCCTCCGCATAGTCGAAGGTGTAAACGGGCAGCCCGCTCTTTTTCACCTCTTCGCCGAGCGTTATCTTTTTGCCGTCAGCAAAGCCGTTGGGGCCGCCGTTTGCAATTACGCCTTTCACGTTGGGCAGAGCGAGAAGTTCCTCCGCCGTAACGTCATAATTGACGATCTCGCTGTAAACGCCGAGCGCGCGGACGGCGCGGGCGACGTCGGTATTGCGGGTGCTGCCGAGGTCCATGACCGCTATCATATCCTGTTTCAAATCGATATCCTCCGAATTTCTTTCGCTTTTTTCTATTATATACGAAAACGCGTATTTTTTCAAGCGCAGAGAAGGCAAAAAACGCGCGCCGCCGCAGAAAAAACGGGCGCGGGGCGGAGGAGCGGAAAAAATGAGGCGGAGGAACGGAAAAACGGGGCGGCCAAGCCGTCCCGTCGCGTTCAGTCGTATCTTCCTTTATAGAGTTCTTTTGCGGCGGCGGTGTACTTTTTCACCGTTTCCGTCTTGGCGGCCGTGTATCCGTCGCGGTCGTGCTCGAACTCTTTCCACAGTCTGAGTTTCAAATTTTCGTATTCGGCCGCCGCGTCTGCGTGTTCCAGCAGATAGTCGCGGAAATACAGCTCGTCGTTGTCGCCCCTGCGGCGGATATGCAGGTGATATACCTTGTCGGCGAAACCGTTTTCGGTGTAGCCCTTGTTCATGGAAACGCGGCGATTATCCCCGTTCATGCGCAGATAGCCGCAGCTTTCCGCCGCCCGTTCTGCCTCCGCAATTCCGCCTTCCGTTTCGAGCAGGATATCGACGATGGGTTTTGCGCGGATACCGAGCGCCGTGCTCCCGATATGGCTGATGCGCGCGCCCTTTGCGGCGGAGGATAAAAGCGCCTTTTCCTCCCGAAAATTTTCCGCCCAGACGGGGTCGTGCTCGGTGAGAAAAATAGGGAAGAGCCGCCACAGTTCTTCGAGCGTCATTTCGGAGAGCCGTTTTTTCAGCGCAAGGCGGTAACTCGTTCCGCATTTCGTACTGCCGCAGGGAACGAACCCCGCGCGGGTGAAAAGCCTTTTCGACGCCTCGTTGAAATCGTAAATCTCGCGGACGAAAAGTTCTTTCCAGCCGAGCGAGCGCGCCCGCCCGATAAGGGCGGCCAGCACTTTTCCGCCGACGCCCCGGCCGCGGAAACGCGCATCCCCTATTACGATGGGGATATCGTCTTTGCAAAGCGTTACGTCCCCGACGGGGAAAAAACCGTTTTCGCCTTTGATCTCGATAAAATACAGTTCGCCCCGACCGTTCAGCCAGCCGTACATATCGTACAGGCGTTTTCTGTCGTACAGGCGGTCGCTGTTGTCCGTCAGCCGCACGGTTTCCCCGTCCTGATACCAGGCGAGGGCGAAATCGGCCGCGCCGTCGTACCTCCTCAGCCGCAAACCGTCGTCAATCTGCAGGATATCCATTCTATTCCCATTCGACGGTCGCGGGCGGCTTGCCCGTGATATCGTAACATACCCTGCTCACGCCGTCTACTTCGTTGGCAATGCGCAGCGCCGCTTTTTCCAGCACGGAATGGGGGATTTTTGTGTATTCCGCCGTCATGAAGTCCGAGGTCGTTACCGCGCGGAGGGCGAGCGCGTAGTCGTACGTTCTGAAATCGCCCATTACGCCCACCGACCGCACGTTGGTCAGAACGGCGAAATACTGGTCTGCCTTGATCTTATTGCTCTCGATCTCTTCGCGCCAGACGGCGTCCGCATTGCGCAGGATATCGAGTTTTTCCTTCGTAACTTCGCCGATCACGCGGATCGCGAGGCCGGGGCCGGGGAAGGGCTGGCGGTTGACGAGCGAAGCGGGCAGTCCCAGCTTCCTGCCGAGCTGGCGCACCTCGTCCTTAAAGAGGCCGCGGAGCGGCTCCACAAGCCCGACAAAGGACATTTTTTCGGGCAGGCCGCCCACGTTGTGGTGGCTCTTGATGTTCGCGGAATTGTTGGCGCCCGATTCTATCACGTCGGGATAGATCGTGCCCTGCGCCAGAAATTCGCAGTCGCCGTGTTTTTTCGCCTCGTCCTGAAAAACGTTCACGAATTCCGCGCCGATGATCTTGCGCTTCTGTTCGGGATCGACAACGCCCGCAAGTTTGCCGAGAAAGCGTTCGGAAGCGTCCACGTGCAC
>UQZE01000047.1 GCA_900545325.1 uncultured Eubacteriales bacterium | reverse complement strand
ACGTGCCCGCCAGCCGTTACGGCATACGCATGCAGGGTGCGGACGAGATCGCGCTCACCAAGCTGGACGTGCTTTCCTTTATGGACGAAATAGAGGTCTGCACGGCGTACGAGCTGGACGGCAGGGAGATTTCCGAGTTTCCGTTTTCGGCCGACCTCGACAGGTGCAAGCCCGTGTTTACGAAACTCAAGGGTTGGAACAGGGATATTTCCGCCTGCAGGAAGGAAGAGGATCTGCCGAAAGAGGCGCTCGATTATATAAGGTTTTTGGAAAAGGCCACGGGTTCGTACATCAAATACGTTTCCGTCGGCGCGAGCAGGGAACAGTACGTCGTTCTCGAAAGAAAATAAAACATTTCAACGCCGCGCGGCTTTCTTCAGCTGCGCGGCGCGTTGCGGTAAGAGGCTATGAAAAGAGGCTACGGAATTTTGATGCACGTTTCCTCCCTGCCGAACGCTTACGGAATAGGCGGGTTCGGCGGGGAGTGCCGCGCGTTTTTGGATTATCTCGCCCGCGCGGGCGCGACATACTGGCAGGTGCTGCCGCTCAGCCAGACGGGGTTCGGCAATTCGCCCTACCAGTCGCCTGCGGCGGGGAGCCTGAATCCGTATTTTATATCCCTCGACGAGCTGTATGCGGAGGGACTTTTGACAAGGGAGGAGCTGCTTTCGGCGCAGGTCCCCTTCGGTTACGTCGATTACGGCAGGCTGTATCGGGAGCGCTACCCGCTCCTGAAAAAAGCGTTTTCCCGTTTCTGCAAGAGTTCGCCCGCGTTCGCGCGGTTCGTAAAGAAAGGCGAATTTTACGATTACGCCCTCTTTATGGCGATCAAGGAGGCGCACGGGGGCGCGTCCTTCGACTGCTGGGAAAAACCGCTCAAATACCGCGAGCCCTCCGCGCTGCGGGACTTTGCAAAAACCCACGGGGAAGAACTGCTTTTCTGGCAGTTCGTGCAGTACGAGGCGGCGCGGCAGTGGCGCGCGGTCAAGGCGTACGCGCGGGAAAAGAATATCAAAATCGTGGGGGATATGCCCATTTACGCGGCGTACGACTCCCTCGATGTCTGGAAAAACCCGGAACTTTTCAAGCTGGACGGCGAACTGCGGCCGACTGCGGTCGCGGGCGTGCCGCCCGATTATTTCAGCGAAGAAGGGCAGCTATGGGGCAACCCCGTTTTCGATTACGCCGCGCACGAACGGGACGGTTTCGCCTGGTGGACGGCGCGGACGGCGGGGGCGCTCAGAAATTACGATTATCTGCGCATAGACCATTTCCGCGGGCTGGACAGATATTACGAAATCCCCGCGGGCAGCCCGAACGCCAAAAACGGGCGCTGGGTGGACGTGCCGCACGAGAAGCTGTTCGCCGCCCTGCTCGGCAAGGTGAACAAAGCGCGCGTCATCGCGGAGGATTTAGGTATTCTGGACGACGGTGTATACGAACTTCTGGAAGAAACGGGCTTTCCGGGCATGTGCGTGCTTTCCTTCGCGTTCAACGGCGAAAAGGATAACAAATACCTGCCCGAACACATAGAAAAAAATTCCGTCTGCTACACGGGCACGCACGACAACGACACCCTCGTTTCCCTGCTGAAAAACATGAGCTCGTGGGACAAAAACAACTTCGTCGCGGGCGTAAAAAACAGCTTGAAGGAAATGAACGCCGGGGGGAACGCCGATACGGACGAGGAGCTGTGCGACGCGGTGATCGCCCTGGGTTTCGCCTGCAAGGCGCAGCTCTTCGTGCTCCCCATGCAGGACGCGGCGCGCCTCGGCGGGGAATACCGCATGAACGAACCCTCCACCGATAAGGCGCAGAACTGGAGCGTGCGCATAGAGGAAAAATATTTTGCGGAACGGACCGCGGAAGATCTGCGTTCGCTCGCGGAAGCGTACGGCAGATAAAAACAGGTTGACAGACGAGGGGATTTAAGCTACAATAATCATAAGGAGAACAAACATGGAGAGAGGACTTCTTACACCTTTGAAACTGCTCAGGAGACAGGTCTTTGTGGAGGTCGCGCGCGTGGCGTTCGAACGCGACGGCGACATCAACGACGCAATCGAGGCCATTCCCTACAACATCACCCCCGGCGACAAGCCGCTTTACCGCGAAAGCATCTGGCGCGAGCGCGCCATATGTTCGGAGCGCGTCCGCCTGACGATGGGACTTTCGCTCCGTCCCGAGGACAAACCCGTTCACATAACGAACGGCCTGCACGAGAGCGACATTGCGGATAAATATTACGAACCGCCCCTCATGCAGGTGATACCCTCTGCGTGCGAGGCCTGCCCGCCTAACCGCTATATGGTAACCGACAACTGCCGCGGCTGCGTGGCGCACCCCTGCACGGAGGTCTGCCCGAAGAACGCGATATCCATCGTGGACGGCAGGTCGGTCATAGACCAGAATAAATGCATCAAATGCGGCAAGTGCAAAAACGTATGCCCTTACGGCGCCATCGTGCACCAGACGAGGCCGTGCGCGCAGGCATGCGGCGTGAAGGCCATCGAGAGCGACGACCTCGGCCGCGCGCGCATCAACAACGACAAATGCGTTTCCTGCGGCATGTGCATGGTCAGCTGTCCGTTCGGCGCCATTGCGGACAAGTCGCAGATCTTTCAGCTCATACGCGCGCTCAAACGCGGCGACGAGATCATCGTCGCGCTCGCGCCCGCTTACGTTGGACAGTTCGGCGACAAGGCCACGCCGGGTAAGATCAAGGCGGCGCTGAGACTGCTCGGCTTCAAGGAAGTTTACGAAGTCGCCCTCGGCGCGGATATGGGCGCGGTCATCGAGGCGAAACATTACGCCGAAGAAGTCGCCACGGGCAAAATTCCGTTCATGCTCACTTCGTGCTGCCCTGCATGGGCAGTGCTGGCGAAAAAGTATTTCCCGACCACCATCGACAATATTTCCAACACCCTTACGCCCATGGTGGCGACGGCGCGCACCATCAAGAAAAAACATCCCGAAGCGCGCGTGGTATTCATCGGCCCGTGCGCGGCGAAAAAGCTGGAGGCCTCCCGCCGCTCGATCAGGAGCGACGTGGACTTCGTGCTGACCTTCGAAGAGCTTTCCGCGGTGTTCGAGGCGAAGAATATCGACGTGGAGGATATCGAGTGCGAAGAAGAAATGCACGACGCCACGGGCGCGGGCAGAGGGTATGCCGTCGCGGGCGGCGTGGCGGGAGCCATCGAAAAGTGCATCGGGAAATATTATCCCGACACGGAGGTCCATATCGAACATTGCGAGGGGCTGGACGAATGCAGCAAGATGCTCATGCTGGCGAAACTCGGCAAAAAGAACGGCTGTCTTATCGAGGGCATGGGCTGCCCCGGCGGCTGCGTCGCCGGCGCGGGTACGAATATTCCCGTCAACAAAGCGGCCATGCTCGTGAAAAAGATGTCCGAAACCTCCCCCGAGGCGGTGCCTCCGAAAGAACTCGAAGAAATACAGCTCGACTGAAAACGGCGCGGTTTTCCGCGGCGAAAGAAAAAGCGCGGCTATTAGCCGCGCTTTTATGTTTTTCAGCGAATTATTTTAAGATTTGTTTTTTTCAAAATCTTACTATGCGCTGCGCTTGGTTTGACAATTCATCTTTCAGCGCATTAAAAATCTTTTCATCAGCTCGTATCCGGCGGGTACGAAAACGCCCGTATCCGCCGCCGCGCGCTCGCTGTAAACCTCCGCCCGGCCGACGGACGCGCTTTCCCCGCTCCTGTATAAGAGATAGGGCACGGGATCGGAAACGTGCGTTCTAACGGCGACGGGCGTGGGGTGATCGGGCAGCAGGAGCACGGAAAACGGCTCGCCCCGCCTCTCCATTTCGGGAATGAGAAAGCCCGCGACCTTTTGGTCGATCTGTTCTATCGAATAGATCTTATGCGCGAGATCGCCCTGGTGCCCGCATTCGTCGGGCGCCTCCATGTGGATATAGGCGAAGTCCGCGCCGCCGTCGAACGCGTCGAGCGCCGCGCGCGCTTTGGCGGTGAAGTCGGTATCGTAGTTGCCCGTCGCGCCCTTTACGTCGGGCACCTGCATGCCCGTCAGCTTGCCTATGCCCTTCAGCAGGTCTACGGCGGAGATCATCACGCCCTTTTTGCCGAATTTTTTTTCAAAGCCGTCGAGTTTCGGCTTTCTGCCCGCACCCCAGAACCACAAAGAGGAGGCGGGGCGCTTGCCCGCGGCCTCCCGCGCGCGGTTGACGGGGTGATCTTTCAAGAGTTTGCGCGATTTTTCCATCAGGGAAAGCAGGAACCGGGCGCCCTCGCCCTGCGGAAGATACCCGCGCACGGGGCGGCCCGTGATGTCGTGCGGCGGCGTGAGTTCGGTTTGCACGCTGCCCTCGGCGAGCACCAGGCAATGGCGGTAACTCACCCCCGCATAGAGTTTGGAGTTTTCCGCGTCCAGCTTTTCCGCGAGGAAGGAGATGAGTTCCTTTGCCTCCGCGGTGGATATCTCGCCCGCGGAATAATCGAGCATCACGGCGTCCTCAAAGTCCTCCCCGCCGCCGAGGGTTACGAGGTTTGCGCGGAAAGTAACGTCCGTATCTTTCAGCGGTATGCCTATGCTCGCCGCTTCGAGCGGGGAGCGCCCCGAATAATAAACAGCGGGATCGTAGCCGAGCACCGAAAGGTTGGCCACGTCGCTGCCGGGTTTCATGCCGTCGGGCACGGTCTTTACCAGTCCGATCTCGCTTTTTTTCGCGAGCGCGTCGAAGTGCGGTGTTTTCGCCGCTTCGAGCGGCGTTCTGTTGCCGAGTTCTGCTATGGGGTAATCGGCCATGCCGTCCCCGAGGATCACTATAAATTTCATTTTGCGTTCAAATTCCAGTCTATAGGGCTTATGCCGTGCGATATCAGGTAGTCGTTCGTCTTTTTAAAGTGTCCGCAGCCGAAAAAGCCGTTGAAAGCCGAAAGCGGGCTGGGATGCGCGCATTCCAGCACAAGGTGTTTTTTTCCGTCTATCAGGCTTTTCTTGCCGCGCGCGTTGCCGCCCCACAGCAGAAATACCAGATTTTCCCTGCCGTCCGAAAGCTTTTTGATCACGCCGTCGGTGAAGGGTTCCCAGCCGCGGCCGCGGTGAGAGTTTGCGCTGTACGCCCGCACGGTGAGCGCGGTGTTCAGAAGCAGAACGCCCTGTTCCGCCCATTTGGTCAGATTTCCGCTCTCCGCCTGCGGTATGCCGAGTTCGTCCTCCAGCTCCTTGCACATATTGAGCAGGGAGGGCGGGGGAGGCACGCCGTCGGGGACGGAAAAGGAAAGCCCCATCGCCTGGCGCGGGTTGTGGTAGGGATCCTGCCCGAGGATGACCGCTTTCACGGCCGCGAAGGGCGTCAGGCGGAAACATTCGAAAATCCGATCCATCGGGGGATAGACGTCGCGCGTGGAATATTCTCTTTTCAAAAAGGCGCGTAGTTCCTTGTAAGACGGCGTTTCGAATTCGTCTTTCAGGATTTCGTCCCAGTCGTTGCCGAGCGGTTTCATAATGTCTATATAGTATCAAAAACCGCGGAAAAACGCAAGAAATGCGCCCGCAAAACGCAAATTTTTTGTGAAAATAAAAATTTCGCGGGGCAAAAAAAGGATTTTTTTCCGTTCCGTCGAATAAAATAAGTGTGAAACGCCGAGGAGGGCAGGATATGCGGGAAAAGACCGTAGAGATCGAAAACATGTTTCTTTCGCCCTACGCAAAGAAGTCGGAGGATACGCTCGGCAGGGCGCGGGAAGAAGAACCCTGTCCCATGCGCACGGATTTCCAGCGCGACCGCGACAGGATAATCCACTGCAAGTCCTTCCGCAGGCTGAAAAACAAAACGCAGGTGTTTTTCTGTCCCGAAGGGGACAATTACCGCACGCGGCTGACGCATACCATAGACGTAACGCAGATCGCGCGCAGCATAGCGCGGGCGCTCTCTCTCAACGAAGATCTGACCGAGGCCATCGCCCTGGGGCACGATCTCGGCCACACGCCGTTCGGCCACAGCGGGGAGCGCGTGCTCGACAAGCTTTCGCCCTACGGGTTCAAGCATAACGAGCAGAGCAAACGCGTGGTGGAATTTCTGGAAAACGACGGGCAGGGGCTCAACCTTACGCGCGAGGTGGTGGACGGTATTCTCAATCACAAAGTATCGCTTTCGCCCATGACGCTCGAAGGGCGGGCGGTGTCCGTTTCCGACTGGATCGCGTATATCAACCACGATATAGACGACGCCGTGCACGGCGGGCTGATCTCGGAGGAGGATCTGCCCGAAGAGGCGGTGAAGGTGCTGGGCAAAACTTCGCGCGAACGCATAAATTCCATGATATTTTCCATTTACCGCGCGAGCAGCGGCAAGCCGAAAGTGGAAATGGAGGAAGAGGTCTTTCAGGCGACGAAGCTCCTGCGCGAATTTATGTTCGAAGAGGTGTATTTTTCCGAAAACGCGCGGCGCGAAGAGGAAAAAGCAACCCGCATGCTCACGGGATTGTACGAATATTTCGCGCAGCATCCGGACAAACTGCCGCCCTTTTATATCGGCATAGCCTACAAGAGCGGGATAGACCAGAGCATCTGCGACTATATTTCGGGCATGTCGGACAAATACGCGTATTACGTGTACGAAAATATTTTCATACCGAAGTCCTGGGGGCTTTGACATGAGCAGTTGGGATATGATATTTGCGGCGTATCTGCTGTTTATCAACGCGGCGGCGTTCGCGCTGATGGGGGCGGACAAGCGCCGCGCGGAACAGAACGAATGGCGCATACGCGAGCGCACGCTCTTTCTCGTTGCCGCGCTTTTCGGCGGATTGGGCGCGAGCGCGGGCATGTTTTTTTTCAGACACAAGACAAAGCACTGGTATTTTAGGGTGTTTTTTCCGCTTTTCGCGCTTTTGGAGATCGCGGCGGCGGCGTGGATTTTTACGGTGATATAAATGGAAAATGAAAAGAAGTCCGGCGTACTGCCCGAAAGCGAAGGCAGAACGCGCATAGGCAAAAAGGAACGTTTCGTCCAGGCGATGAAATTCGTGTTTTTTTCGGCCTCGGCGGGCGTGATCCAGCTCGGTTCGTTCACCTTGATGAACGAGATATTGAAATGGAACTACTGGGTGTGTTATCTCATAGCGCTCACGCTGTCGGTTTTGTGGAATTTTACGCTCAACCGCGAATTCACATTCAAGTCGGCGGCGAACGTGCCCGTCGCCATGCTGAAAGTGTTTGCGTTCTACGCGGTGTTCACCCCGCTCACGACCTGGGGCGGAAACGCCGCCGCGGCAGCGGGCGTCAACGAATATATCGTGCTCGGCGTTACCATGATTTTAAATATGGCGCTGGAATTTTTATACTGTACTTTTTTCGTATACAGAAACAGTATGAATACCAAGAAAAAGCGGAATACTGAAAAGGATAAGTAAATGAGAGGTTACGACGAAAAGACCATCGACGAAGTCAAGAGCAAAAACGATCTCGTGGCGGTGATATCCTCGTATTTACAGCTCGAGCAGCGGGGCAGCAACTTTTGGGGGAGGTGTCCCTTCCACCACGAAAAAACGCCGTCCTTCTGCGTGAACGGCACCGAACAGTTCTATTATTGTTTCGGCTGCCACAAGAGCGGGGACGTGATAAGTTTCGTCATGGAGATCGAGGGCTTGGATTTTTCGGACGCGGTGAAGTTCCTCGCGGCGAAAGCGGGCGTGAAACTGCCCGAACGCAGCGAGAACGACGAAAATATCCGCCGAGCCAAGGAAAAAAAGGAAAAGCTGTACGCCATTTTGCGGGAAGCGGCGTTGTTTTACGTCGGCAATCTGAAAAAAGAGGGGGCGGACAAGTTTCTCGAATATCTCGGCAGGCGCGGGGTGGACGGCAAGACCGTGCGGAAATTCGGCATAGGCGCGTCGCTCGACTTCAATTCCCTGCCGGTATATCTCAGGCGCAGGGGGTATACCTTTGAAGAGATGGCGGAAGCCGGCGTGGTCGGCAGCAAGAACGGGCGGTATTTCGACGCGCTCGGCGGCAGGCTGATCATTCCCGTAATCAACCATATGAACCAGGTGGTGGCGTTCTGCGGGCGCATCCTCGAGGACAAGGGCTTCGCAAAATACGTCAACACCAGGGAAACGGCGGTGTTTTCCAAGGGGAACACGCTTTTCAACATCAACAACCTGAAAAAGCTGAAAAACGAAGTCGGCATCAAAAACGTCGTCGTCGTGGAAGGGCATATGGACGTCATTTCCCTGGTTGCGGCGGGCTTCGAGAACGTCGTCGCCAGCATGGGAACGGCGCTCACCAAGGATCAGGCGCGGCTCATCAAGCGGTATACCGACAACGTGCTCATCAGTTACGACGGCGATTTCGCGGGGCAGAAAGCCTCGGTGCGCGGCCTCGAAATACTCAAGGACGAGGGGCTGAACGTCAAGGTCGTGGCTCTCCCCGAGGGAATGGATCCCGACGACGTGGTGAAAAAACAGGGCAAAGACGCTTACTCGAAACTGCTCGAAGAGGCGAAACCGTTGATCGACTTCAAGCTGGACGTTTTGAAAAAGACTTACGACGTGGAGGACGTGGAGGGCAAGCGTAAATTCGTGCAGGAGGCCGTCAAGGTCGTGCGGGAAAGCCCGTCCGCGGCCGAACAGGAGGATCTGCTCAAAGAGATCCGCAGGATGACGGGCATCACCTACGAATCTTTGAAACGCGAACTCGATTCCGCGGGCACGGGCGCAAGGCCCAAAACGGAGATCCTGCCCGTGGAGGCGAAGGAAAAGAACCTGCAGGCGGAGCGGTTCGTGCTGGCGTCGCTGGTGTTTTCCAAAAAATACGCCGAGGAATTCGACGCGGGAAAACTGCGGTTTGAAAACCCCGTGCACGCCGCCATCGCCGACTACGTGAAGGAATGCCGCGGGGAGGGCCGGCAGCCCAAGCCGAACGTGCTTTACGACGTGGTGGACGAGAGCGGCAGGGAGGAGCTTTCCTCTGTGCTGGCCCTCGAACTTTCCGAAAAGCGGGATTTCGACGAAACGAAATACTTTAAGGACTGCGTGAACACGCTGTTCCGCCGCGGCTTGGAAAAGGAAATAGATTCGCTCACCAAACTATGCGACGCGGAAAACGACGTCGCGCGCAGAAAAGAACTGACCAAACGGCTCATGGAAAAGATCGCCGAGCTGAACAGATTATAAACATAGGAGAAACATTTTCAAAATGGCGCAGAAACTGGAAGAGATCATCAACGAGATCATTGCGGAAAACAAGAAAAAAGGCAGCGTGAGCCTCGATCAGCTGCTCGACAGGCTGGATAAATTCGACGCGACCCCGCAGGAGATCGAGGAAGTGTATATCAAACTCGATCAGGCGGGGATACAGGTCATCAACGAATACGAACGGGATAAGGAATTGTACGACCAGCTGCTCAAAGAGATCAGCATGGACGACCCCGTGAAGATGTATCTGAAGGACATCGGCAAGGTGTCCCTGCTTTCGCCCGAGGACGAAACCGAACTCGCCAAAAAGATGATGGAGGGCGACGAAGAGGCGAAGAAAATCCTTTCGGAGGCGAACCTGCGCCTCGTCGTTTCCATCGCCAAACGGTACATGGGCAGGGGCATGCTCTTTCTCGACCTCATACAGGAGGGCAACCTCGGTCTGATGAAGGCGGTGGAAAAGTTCGACTATCAGAAGGGTTTTAAATTTTCCACCTACGCCACCTGGTGGATAAAGCAGGCCATCACCCGCGCCATCGCCGACCAGGCGAGGACGATCCGCATCCCCGTGCACATGGTGGAAACGATCAACAAGCAGATCAGGGTGTCCCGCCGCCTGCTGCAGGAACTCGGCCGCGAGCCGACGCCCGAAGAGATCGCGCGCGAAATGGGTATTTCCGAAGAGCGCGTGCGCGAGATACAGAAGATCGCGCAGGACCCCGTTTCCCTCGAAACGCCGATCGGCGAGGAGGAGGATTCCCACCTCGGAGACTTTATCGAAGACGAGGGCAGCGCCACGCCGTCGGACGCGGTGGCATATACCATGCTGAAAGAACAGCTCCTCGGCGTGCTCGACACGCTCACCCCGCGCGAAGAAAAGGTGCTGCGCCTGCGCTACGGCATAGACGACGGCCGTCCCAGAACGCTGGAGGAAGTCGGCAAGGAATTCAACGTTACGCGCGAGCGCATCCGTCAGATAGAGGCAAAGGCGCTGAGAAAGCTGCGCCACCCGAGCAGGAGCAAACGGCTCAAGGATTTCCTCGACTAAATGGACAGGATAACGGAAATATATTCGCGCCTGCGCCCCTGCCGCCTGTTCGCGGACGTCGGGTGCGACCACGGTTTCGTCGCGGAACTCGTGGTAAAAAACGCGCTGGCGGAAAAGGTGTACGTTTCGGACGTCAGCGAAAAGTGCCTGGCGAAAGCGGAAAAGCTGCTCGCCGTACATATGCGCACGGGGCTGGTGGAGAGTTTCGTTTCGGACGGATTCGCCGCTTTCCCCGAAACGCCCGACCAAGCGCTCGTCGCGGGGATGGGCGGAGAAGAGATCGTAAAGATTTTGAGCGCGGCGGCGGAGCTTCCCGAACGGCTTGTGTTGCAGCCGATGAAAAACGCGCCCAAGGTGAGGCGCTTTCTCGCGGATAACGGATATAAGATCGCGGAGGACGTAACCTTTCGGGACGTCAGGTATTACGACATAATCGTTGCCGCGCGCGGCGCGGACGAGCTGAGCGCGGACGAGGAGTTTTTCGGCCGCACCAACCTCGCGGAGCGCCCCGAAGCCTTTATCGGGAAGATAAAGGCCGAGCTTGCCGACATTGCGGAATACCTCGCCAAACCGATGGGCGAAACGGCGCGGGCGGAACTTCTCGCGCGGAAAGAAAGACTGGAGAAAGTTTTGTTATGATCACATTGAAAGAACTCGGCGACATCATGGAAAACATCTGTCCGCTGGCCGTCAGCGAGGCTTGCAAGGGCTTGGGCATGCACGACAACAGCGGGCTGATCGTTTCCCGCAAGGGCGGCGTGCACAAGATCGCCTTTTCGCTCGATCTCAGCGAAAAGGTCGTGGAGGAAGCCGCGAAGAGCGGCTGCGACTGCGTGATCACGCACCACCCCGCCATTTATTACGGGCTGATGAGGATCGGGGAGGATTCCGCCGCAGGCGCCGCCGTCGCGGCGGCCGTCGCGAAGGGCATGGCGGTCTTTTCCCAGCACCTCAACCTCGATCTGGCGCCCGGCGGCATAGACGACATGATGGCCTACGGCCTGGGCGCGGCGGAATTCACCGCGCTTTCCTCGCCCTGCGCGGGCGCCGGCTACGGAAAGGCGTTTGAAATTCCGCCCGTATCGCTCGGCGAATTCGCGGAGCGCGTCAAGGTCAAGTTCGGCACGGAAAAACTGGTCGTGTACGGCGACCCCGACAGGCGTATAGAAAAAGTTGCGTCCTTCTGCGGCGCTGGCGGCGACGAGGCGGCGGAACACAAGGACGCCGCGGACGTTTTCGTTACCTCGGACGCGCCCCATCACGTGATCCGCGAGATCGTGGAAAACGGAAAGGCGCTTTTGCTTCTGCCTCACTACGCGGCGGAAAATTACGGTTTCAAAGCCTTTTTCGCAAAGATGAAAGGCCTGCTCGCGGGCAGGGCGGAAACGGAGTATTTCGAAGACGGCAGATATCTGTGACGGAGCGGTTTACGGCGCCCCGAAGGGGGCGGACCGCGCCGTCGCATCATTCAGAAAATATAAGGAGAGCAAGAATGGTAAAAGAGTTATTGACTTATCAGGAAGAAGACGCGCTTCTCCGCGCGATCGAACAGGACCTGCAGGGGAGCGAGGAACGCAAAAAGACCGCGCAGGCGCGTAAATTTTTAGAGGGTGTGGACGAAAACCTCGCAGCGCTGGAAAAAAAGGCGAAAGACCTCGCGGGGCTTTACGAAAGCATAGCCGCCGCGCATAAGGATCTGGGCGAAACGCTGAAGGAGATCGCCGGCGCGACCGAGAGCTGCGAGGACGAGAACGCCGCTTCCTACTTACAGAAAAAGGCGGACGAGCTTGCGGGGAAGATGAACGCCCTGCACAACCAGGCCGCCGCCCTTACCGACGAGATGAACGCCGTTCTGAAATCCTATCAGAAACTGCGCGCCAACACCAAGGCGGCGCAGGCGCAGTACAAGAAATACAAGGCGAAGTACGACGAGCTGAAAGGCGGCAAGGAAGCCGAACGCAAGGCCATCGAGGGAAGGCTTGCCGAGATCGAAAAGACGGTGGACGCCGCCCTGATGGCAAAATACAAGGCAAAGAGAAAAGACAAGATGTTCCCCGTGCTGTTCGAGGCCAAGGGAAACATGTGCGGCAAGTGTTTGATGGAAATTTCCATGGCGGATATCAACAAACTGAAAGGCGGCGAGATCATCGAGTGCGACAACTGCCGCTGTCTGATGTACAAGAAAGATTAAAAAATGGACGGGGAAAAGAAGAAAAAGCTCGCGGGCGGGGCGGCGCTCGCCGCCGCGGCCGCGCTATGGGGAACGTCGTACTTCGCGCTGGGATACGCGCTGAAAGAATATCCCGCGTTTTTCGTGCTGGCGTTCCGCTTTCTCTTCGGCGGGGCGCTGCTCCTCGCGTTTTATCACGAAAGCGTGTTTTCGCTCAGGCGCCGCCACGTTTTGTGGGCGGCGGCGCTGGCGCTCCTGCTCGCGGCGGGATTCGTCCTGCAGGCGTACGGGCTGAAACTTTCCGGTTCGGCGGTCAAAGCCGCCGTGCTCACCGAAGGGCAGAGCGTTTTCGTGCCCTTTTTGTGTTTCGCGTTTTATAAGGAACGCGTAAACGCCTATCACGTCGCCGCCGCCATCTTCTGCGCCGCGGGCGCGGCGCTCGTCATGCTCGGCGGAAAGTATTCTTTCAACGCGGGCGACCTGCTCACGGCGGCGAGCGGGATATTCTTTGCGGCGCAGATACTAGTATTCAAAAAACTGAGCGATCTCGGCGGCGCGGAGGGCGTTCTGCCGCCCGCGTTCATCTTCGTCGGCATACTTTGCGGCGGACTGTCGCTCGCCTTCGAGCGGGGCGGCTACGGCGGACTGCGTTTCGATATATTCGGACTGCTGCCCCTGCTCTTGCTCGCCGCGTTCGGCACGGCGGGCGCGCAGGCCTTTCAGTTCGCGGGGCAGAAACGGGCGAGCGAAAGCGGCTCGGCGTTCATGCTCTCGCTGTCGGCGGTGTTCGGCGTCGCCGCGGGCGCCTGTCTGGGCGAACCGCTCACCGCGCGCATGCTGATCGGCTCGGCGCTCATCGTGGCGTCGGCGTTCGTGTGCGGCGTGCTGCCGGAGATCGTGAGAAAAAGAGGAGAAAGAGAAAAATGATAAAACACGTCGTTTGCTACAAGTTCAAAAAAGAAGAGAAGAAAAACCTGCCCGAGGCGGTCGCGCTGCTGAAAGGCATGCAGGGCCGCGTGCCCGAAGTCGTCAACGTGCAGGCGCACGCGGACGAACTCGGCAGCGAGAGGAGTTTCGACCTCATCCTGGAGGTCTGGCTGGAATCGTTCGCCGCGCTCGAACGCTATCAGGCGGACGGGTATCACGCGGGGGTGATCAAGCCGTATATGCACTCCAAGTACGAAAAGAGCAGATCGGAAGAGCACACGTCTGAA
>UQZE01000046.1 GCA_900545325.1 uncultured Eubacteriales bacterium | reverse complement strand
AGAGCGTGAAGATAAATTCCACGCCTATTATGCGCATAGGGGAGCTGCTCGGCAACGTCAACAGCGTGTTTTTCAATCCCGGAGAGCTGAAGCTCGTGAAGGAAACGCCCGAGGACAGGCGGCGCTTTATGAACATTTCGCTCTCGCAGATGTCGAAAAACTATTTGCACTCGCTCAACCGCTACAACAGGATATTGCAGCAGAGAAACAACCTGCTCAAGGAGCGGGACCGCGGCATGGTGTTCGAAACCCTGCCAATATGGGATGCGGAAATGGCAAAATACGCCGCCAAGATCATAGACAGGCGGAACGAATTTTTAAAAACCCTTTCGCCGCTCGCGGAGGAGGCGCACGCCGCGCTTTCCGGAGGCAGGGAGGAACTGAAAATTTCCGCAGAAAGCGGCTGGCAGGGAAGCGAAGCGGAGATCGCGGACGGCGTGGCCAAGGCGCTGAAAGCTTCTTACGAAAAGGATATGCGGCTGGGCTTTACCAACGTCGGACCGCACCGCGACGACATGAAGATCCTTCTGAACGGCGAGGACGTGAAGATCTACGGCTCGCAGGGCCAGCAGCGCACGGTGGCGCTTTCCGTCAAGCTTGCGGAAACGGAAATTTTCAAAAGCCGTTTCAACGAATACCCCGTGCTCATTTTGGACGACGTTTTGAGCGAGCTCGACAGAGTGCGCCGCAGGCGGCTGATCGCGCGGCTCAACGGCATACAGACCATCATCACCTGCACCAACGCGGAAAAGAGCGTGTTCGGGGACACTCCGTACAAAAAAATGACGGTCGCGGACGGAAAATTGAAAAAAACCGCCGCGAAAGATTGACAAAACCCGCGTTCTTGGTTTATATTAGAAGTGTAAATTTTCCGAAGAGGGATTTTTTATGAAAACGAACTTCGTCAAAAACTACGGCTTTTACTTTTATTACGCTTATTTTTTTGAAAAATAAGTGAATTTTGCGCTGTGGTTTTTTCGGAAGGAATAAAGAGGATTTTTGGAACGCGCCGCAGCATATGCGGCGCGTTTTTGTTTAAGGAGAAAGTAAAATGATCATCATACCCAAAAAAGATTACGACGTTTCCCAGCTCGACAATCTCGTTTCCTGGCTGAAAGACAGAGGGCTCGAGGTGCACATAAGCAGGGGCGAAAACCTCACGGTAATCGGGCTGATCGGCGACACGAGCAAGATAGACATCGATCTTATCCGCTCGCTCGACGTCGTGGAGGAGGTCAAGCGCATACAGGAACCGTTCAAGAACGCCAACAGGAAATTCCACCCGCAGGACACCGTGGTGGACGTATGCGGCGCGAAGATCGGCGGCGGAAACTTCCAGTTTATCGCGGGGCCGTGTTCGGTCGAAAGCGAACAACAGATCGTGGGCGTCGCCAAAGCCGTCAAGGCGGCGGGGGCCGGGCTGCTCCGCGGCGGTGCTTTCAAGCCGAGAACTTCGCCCTACGCCTTCCAGGGACTGCGCGGCGAGGGCATACGGCTTTTGCTGGAGGCGAAAAGGGAAACGGGCCTGCCCATCGTAACCGAGATTATGGATATTTCCCAGCTTCCCCTCTTCGAAGAGGTGGACGTTTTGCAGGTGGGCGCGCGCAATATGCAGAACTTCGAGCTGCTGAAAGAACTGGGCAAGACGAAAAAGCCCGTCTTGTTGAAGCGCGGCATGAGCAGCACACTGCAGGAACTCGTCATGAGCGCGGAATATATCATGGCGGGCGGCAACGAAAACGTCATTTTATGCGAACGCGGCATCAGGACGTTCGAGACGAGCACGAGAAACACCCTTGACCTCTGCGCCATTCCCGTGCTGAAGTCCATGACGCATCTGCCCGTCGTCATCGATCCCAGCCACGCCACGGGTTACGCGAAGTACGTAAAGCCCATGTCGCTGGCGGCGGCCGCGGCGGGGGCGGACGGCCTGATTATCGAAGTGCATAACGACCCGCAGCACGCCCTGTGCGACGGCCAGCAGTCCATCACGCCGGAGGCTTTCGCCTCGCTCGCGGAAAACGTAAATAAAATCCTGCCGTTCGCGGCGAAATAAGGGGGCGGCATGGATATAGGCATCGTAGGGCTGGGGCTCATAGGCGGTTCGCTGGCAAAGGCGATCAAAAAGAATACCCCGCATCGGGTGTTCGGGCTGGATATTGACGTTGAGAGCCTGAAAAAGGCGTTTTTAACGGGCGCGGTCGACGGCGAACTTAAAGACTTAGGCTCGCTGGACATGCTCATCGTCGCGCTCTATCCCGCGGCGACCGTGCGTTACGTTACGGAAAACGCCGATAAAATAGACAAAAAATGCATCGTCATGGACGTTTCGGGCGTAAAGGGCGCGGTTTGCGGCCCGCTCTTTCCGCTGGCGAGAGAAAAGGGTTTCACCTTTATCGGCGGGCATCCCATGGCGGGCGTGGAATTTTCGGGGTTCGACCACGCGCGGGAGGCGCTCTTCAAAAACGCCTCGATGGTTCTGGTACCCGATAAAAACGTTACCATAGACAAGCTGGTGGCGGTGAAGGAACTCTTTACGGCGCTCGGTTTTGCCCGCATGCAGGTTTCCACCGCAGAGGAACACGACAAGATGATCGCGCTCACGTCCCAGCTGGCGCACGTTCTGTCGAGTGCCTACGTGAGAAGTCCCTCGGCGGTCAGCCACAAGGGATTTTCCGCGGGGAGCTTCCGCGACATGACGCGCGTCGCCAAGCTCAACGAGGACATGTGGTGCGAGCTTTTCTTCGACAACAGGGAAAATCTGCTCGGGGAGATAGACGGGCTGATCGCGCGGCTTTCGGAATACCGCGCCGCGCTTTACGAAAGGGACGGCGACGAAATGAAAAGGCTGCTGAAAGAGGGGCGCGAGAAAAAGGCGCTTGCGGAAAAGAATTATGAAAAGACTCAAAGTTGAAACTTCCCGCCCGTACGAAGTGCTCGTCGGGGAAAATATTCTCGAAAACGCCGGGACGTATATGCGCGAATGCGGCATAGGGGCGAAAAAAGTTTTTATCGTTTCGGACGACAGGGTTCTGCCGCTGTACGGGGCGAAGGTCAAAAAAGCGCTCGAAAACGCGGGGTTCAAGGCGTACACGCTGGCGTTTGAAAACGGGGAACGGAACAAGACGCTTGCCACCGTCGGGAAAATCCTTTCCACGCTGTGCGCGGCGGAGATCACGCGGAGCGACGCGCTCGTCGCGCTCGGCGGGGGCGTCGTGGGGGACGTATGCGGTTTTTGCGCCGCCATATATCTGCGCGGCGTGAAATTCGTGCAGATCCCCACCACTTTGCTCGCGGCGGTCGATTCCTCCGTGGGCGGCAAAACGGGGGTGGATCTGCCGCAGGGAAAAAACCTCGCGGGCGCGTTTCATCAGCCTTCTTTGGTGCTGTGCGATACGTCTGTCGTCAAAAACCTGCCCGACGCGCTCTTTTCGGAGGGCATGGCGGAGGTGCTGAAATACGGCGTAATCCGCGACGAAGCCTTTTTCGGGCGGCTTGCGGCGAAGACCGCTTCGATCGGGGAAATGATAGAAACGAGCGTGAAGATCAAGGCGGATATCGTGAAAAAAGACGAATTCGACACGGGCGAGCGCATGCTTTTGAATTTCGGGCACACCTTCGGCCACGCCGTGGAAAAGACGAGCGGCTTTACGCTCAGTCACGGAGAAAGCGTTGCGATCGGCATGTGCCTCGCCGCCGCTTACGCCGAAAAAACGGGATTTTGCGCGGGCGTTCTGCCGCCGCTGAAAGCCGCGCTCGCCGCTTACGGTCTGCCGACGGAAAATCCCTTTGAAAAGAGAGAACTGTTCGCCGCCATGACGGGGGATAAAAAGCGTTTCGGCGACGACGTAAATCTCATTTTGCCCCGCAGAATAGGCGACGCCGCGATTGTGAAAACGCCGCTTTCTGAATTTGAAGAGAGGTTTTTGTCGTTATGAACGTAAAAATATATCCCTGCACGCTGAACGGCGACGTAAAAGCCCCCGCCTCGAAATCGGCGGCGCACCGCGCGTTTATCGCGGCGGCGCTCGGCGACAGAAAGTGTTCCGTTTTGCTCTCTTCCTCCTCGAAGGATATTGAGGCCACCGTTTCCTGTCTGAACGCGCTCGGCGCGAAGATAGAAAAACAGGGGGACGTATATGAGGTAACGCCCGTAACCGCGCCGCAGAACGCCGTTTTCGACTGCGGCGAGAGCGGCTCCACGCTGCGCTTTATGCTGCCTGTGGCGGCGGCGCTCGGCGCGGGCGGCACGTTCGTCGGCGGCGGGCGGCTGCCCGAACGGCCGATGAAAGAACTGACCGATGTGCTCGCCGGCTGTGCGGTTTCTTCGGATAAACTTCCCATTTCGCTTTCGGGCAGGTTGAAAGGGGGCGTTTTCCGCCTGCGGGGGGACATCAGCTCGCAGTTCGTTTCGGGACTGCTGTTCGCCCTGCCGCTCGTCGGCGGCGAAATTGCGCTGACTACGCCGCTCGAAAGCGCTTCCTACGTGGAACTGACGGCGCGCGTGCTGCGGGATTTCGGCGTGGAGGTCTTGAAAACCGAAAGCGGCTATAAAACGCGCGGGGAGTACCGCTCTCCGACGAGTTGCGAGGTGGAGGGCGACTGGTCGAACGCCGCGTTTTTCATCGCGGCGAGCGCGATCGGCAATTTCGTGCGCGTGACGGGGCTTTCCCCCGATTCCGCGCAGGGCGACGCCGCCGTGAAAAAACTGCTTTTGAGTTTCAGAAGCGGCGGCACGGATATAAACGCGGCCGACGTGCCCGACCTCGTGCCCGTTCTGTCGGTCGCCGCGGCGTATTCGTCCTCGCGCACGGTGTTTCATAACGCCGCGCGCCTGCGGCTCAAAGAGTGCGACCGGCTGCATGCCGTCGCCGTAAACCTGAACGCCCTCGGCGTGCGCACCGAGGAGAGGGCGGACGGCCTCGTCGTGGAGGGCCGCGGCGGCCTCGGCGGGGGCACGGTGTCGGGGTTCAACGACCACCGCATCGTCATGAGTTTCGCCGTCGGCGCGACAAAGGCCTCCGCGCCCGTCGTTATCGAGGGCGCGGAGGCGGTGGAAAAGTCCTATCCCGCCTTTTTTGAAGATTTTAAATCCTTGGGAGGAAAATTCGATGTCTTGTGAATTCGGAAAAAATTTGCGCGTGAGCATATTCGGACAATCTCATTCCGAAGCGATCGGCGCGGTAATAGACGGTCTGCCGAGCGGGTACGCCGTGGATCTTGCGGCGGTGCAGGCGTTTGCGGACAGGCGCCGCGCGAGCGGCGCGATTTCTACGGCGCGGCGGGAGGCGGATACGATCCGCGTCGTTTCGGGACTGTTCGAGGGGAAGACCTGCGGCGCGCCGCTCTGCGCGCTCATAGAAAACGGCGACGTGCGCTCGGCCGATTACGACGAAATAAAGTTCTGCCCGCGCCCTTCGCACGCCGATTTTACTTCCTACGAAAAATACGGTTTCCGCGATCACCGCGGGGGCGGGCACTTTTCGGGCAGGCTCACCGCGCCGCTCTGCGCGGCGGGCGGAATCGCCAAACAGATATTGAACGCTTACGGCATTTACGCGGGCGCGCACGTGCAGAGAATAAAAGACGTCTGCGACAAGGCGTTCGACCCCGTGCGCGTGAAAAAGGAGGACTTCGCCTATCCCTGCGATTTTCCCTGTCTTGACGAAGGGGCGGCGGAAAGGATGCGGGGCGTTATCCTTTCGGCAAAGAGCGAATGCGACAGCGTGGGCGGCGTGGTGGAATGTGCCGTCGTGGGACTGCCCGCCGGCTTGGGAGAGCCGAATTTCGGGGGCGTCGAAAACGTGCTTTCGTCGAATCTGTTCGGTATTCCCGCCGTCAAGGGCGTGGAATTCGGCAACGGGTTTGCGGCCGCGTCGCTCTTCGGTTCGGAAAACAACGATCCCTTCGAAATAGAGGACGGCGAAGTGAAAACGGCGAAAAACGATGCGGGCGGCGTGAACGGCGGAATCACCAACGGCATGCCCCTGATTTTCCGCGCCGCGTTCAAACCCACGGCCTCCGTCTTTAAGGAACAGGACAGCGTGGATCTCGAAAACGGCGTCGGGCGCAGGCTCCTCATCAAAGGGCGGCACGACCCCTGCGTGGCGGTGCGCGCGGTGCCCGTGGTGGAAAGCGTGGCTTATCTTACGGTGCTCGATCTGCTCCTCGGAGCGGAAAAAGATAAATTGAACAGAGGTTATTGAAATGGATTTGAAAGAAGTCAGGGAAAAAATCGATACGATCGACGAAAAAATAGCGGATCTTTTCGCGGCCCGCATGGACGAAGTGGAACGGGTTACGGAAATAAAAAAGGCGAACAATCTGCCCGTATACAGCCCCGCGCGCGAACGGGAGGTGCTCAACAAGGTGTCCGACCGCGTGCCCGGAAAATACGAATCTTACGCGCGGGTGCTCTTTTCCACCATGTTCGAACTGAGCCGCTCCTATCAAAGCCGGCTGAGCGTGAATTCCGCGCTTGAAAAAACGCTGGAAAAGGCTCTGGCAAACGAGAAAAAAAGTTTTCCCGAACGCGCGATGGTCGCCTGCCAGGGGGTGGACGGCGCGTATTCCTCCATGGCGGCGGGCAAACTCTTCAAACTGCCGAATATCCTGTATTTCCGGCACTTCGAGGGGGTGTTCTCCGCGGTGGAGAAGGGGCTTTGCAGATACGGCGTTCTGCCGATCGAAAATTCGTCCTACGGTTCGGTCAACGACGTGTACGATCTGATGCTCAACCATAATTTCTATATCGTCCGCACGATAAAGCTGCACGTGTCGCACGTGCTTTTGGCGAAAGAGGGCGCGGAGATAGGCGGGATAAAAGAGATTTTTTCGCACGAGCAGGCGCTGGGGCAATGCGGAGAATTTTTAAAAGCACATCCCGAAATAAAGATAACGGTGTGCGAAAACACGGCCGCGGCAGCCAAGTTCGTGGCGGAAAGCGGCAGAAAGGATATTGCCGCCATTTCCTCTTCCAACTGCGCGGAGCTTTACGGACTGAAAGTGCTTTCCCGTAAGGTGGCGAACAGCGAAAACAATTACACGCGCTTTATCTGTATTTCCAAGGAGCCGGAAATTTACGCGGGGGCGAACAAAATAAGCCTGATGCTCACCCTGCCGCACAAGCCGGGCGCGCTTTACAGCGTGATGAGCAAGTTCAACGCGCTCGACATCAACCTATCCAAGCTCGAATCCCGCCCCATCGTCGGCAGCGATTTCGAATTCATGTTCTATTTCGACATCGACGCGGAGATCTGCAAAACGGGCGTCGTAAAACTTCTGAGCGAACTTTCCTCCTCGCTCGAACGGTTCGTTTTCCTCGGCGCGTACTCCGAACTCTGATGAAAGAATATCTCATAGGGGAAAAGCTTTCCCACAGCTATTCGGCGTATATCCATTCTCTCTTCGGCGGTAAGGACTACGGGCTGAAACCCCTAGCGCGGGAGGAACTCGCGCCCTTTCTGCGAAGAAAGGAATTCGACGGCCTCAACGTAACCATACCCTATAAAAAGGAGGTAATTCCCTTTTTGGACGGGATTTCGCCGCTCGCGGCGCGCATCGGCGCGGTCAATACCGTTGTCAACAGGAACGGAAGGCTCTTCGGGGACAATACGGATTATTTCGGACTCGATTTTCTGGCGCGGAGCGCGGGCGTGGATTTCAAGGGGAAAAACGTGCTTATCCTCGGCACGGGCGGAACTTCCGAAACGGCGGCGACGCTGGCAAGGGACTGCGGCGCCGTGCGGGTGGAGCGCGTGTCGCGCACGGGGGAGCTCGATTATCAAAACGTATACGCGCGAAGGGATACGGAGGTGATCGTCAACGCCACGCCCGTCGGCATGTTTCCGAACAACGGCGCGCGGGCGCTCGATCTGAGCCGCTTTCCCCGCCTTTCGGGCGCGCTGGACGCAATCTACAATCCGCTGCGCACCGAATTCGTTTTGCAGGCGAAAGCGCTGGGGGCGGCGTGCGCGGGCGGGCTTTTCATGCTCGTTGCGCAGGGTGCGCGGGCGCGCGAATTGTTCGACGGAAGAAAGAGGAGCGACGGGGAAATCCTCGCCGCCTGCGAAAAGGCGGAACGCCGTTATGAAAATATCGTGCTCGTCGGCATGCCGGGATCGGGTAAATCGGTGATCGGCAGGGCGGCGGCAAAGGCGCTCGGCAGAGAATTTTTCGACGCCGACGAAGAGATCGAAAAGCGGCTGCAAAAAAGCATTCCCGAAATATTCGCGGAGCGCGGGGAAGCGTTTTTCCGCCGCGCGGAAAGCGAAGTCGTGGCGGAGCTTGCAAAAAAGAGCGGCGCCGTGATCTCAACGGGCGGCGGCGCGGTGAAAATCGCGGCGAACGTCAACGCGCTGAAGGGAAACGGGCGCATATTCTATCTGAAACGGAGCACGGAAAAGCTCGCCCGCAAGGGGCGCCCGCTATCCAAAGACAGGGCGGCGCTCGATCGGCTGTACGCCGAAAGAAAACCGCTTTACGAGGGCGCGGCGGACGAAACCGTCCAAAACGACGGCACCCTGCAAAGCGCGATCAATTTTGTTATAAAGGGATACAAGGCATGAAAATTCTGGTCATCAACGGCCCCAACCTCAATATGCTCGGCATTCGGGAAAGGGGGCTTTACGGAAACAAGGACTATAATTCGCTCGTGCGATATATCGCCGCATACGCGAAGAAAAAGGGCGTAAAGGCGCGCTTTTTTCAGTCGAACGGCGAGGGGGCGATCGTAACGCGCATCCAGCGGGCCTATAAAAAATTCGACGGCATCATATTGAACGCGGGCGCGTACACGCATACGTCGGTCGCGATCTTGGACGCGCTGAAAGCGGTCGACATACCTACCGTGGAAGTGCACATCACGGATATTGCGCAAAGGGAGGAGTTCCGTAAAATTTCCTACGTTTCCCTCGCCGCGAAAAAGACGATCTGCGGAATGGGATTCGACGGATACCTGCGCGCGGTGGACTGTCTGTGCGGAGAATGATTTCGGTGCGGCGCCGCAAGGGCGCCGTTTTTTATGCGGAAATTACCTATTATAACACACGATACATGACAGTTAAAGTCATGTTTTTGCGAAAAATTTATTTTTTTCAATTTTAAAAAATTTTCTTGAAATTTTCTTGACAATGGAAAAATTTGGGTATATACTAAACTCACAAAGCGAACAAATGTTCGTTTTAATTTCGAAGGAGGGACGAAGTGGGCGAGCAGTGGATCCCGACGGTTCGGTATTGTCTGCATTGCGGAAAGAAACTCGTCGGATACATGGATAAAGACGGAAAGGTGAAGATGCGGTGCGCGCATTGCAGCGCGAGCATCGTCAGCAAGCGGATAGGGCGGCGGCACGAAACGCTGGACGTCTTCCGACCGAAAAGCGAAGAAGTACAGACGACGGAAAAGGTCGGGCGGCTGAAAGAGCGCCGCGAAGGAGTAAATCCTTTTTCAGGTCCTGTATAAAAATTGATCGAGGCAAAGCCGGAAACGTGAAGCCCCGACGGCATTTATCGAAATGCCGTCGGGGCTTTTTTATTTGCAAGGAGGTAAAGCATGAAAGAGATTGCGGCCGCGGAGAAAACGGAAAACGCGCGGCTCACAAAAAAAGACATCGAGGGGGTGCCCGCCGTTTCGTGCGTGGAGTATTACGCGCTGGCCTATCTCGGCAAACGCATGGACGTGCGAAAGCTGTATGCGGAAAGTTTCCTGCCCTTCGGCAGAACGCTCAAAGATTTCGCGGCCGGGGCGCGCTACGAAAATTATCCGCTGCCCCGCATACAGGACACGGCCGAAAAGCTGGGCGTATGGAAACACGAATGTTTTTCTCTGCCCGAACCCGTGCGCGGCAGGCTCAATCTGATGGAGGTGAACGATTATTTTTTCTACGGCGCGAAACAGCGGCCCTGGCGGGCGGATCATTTCATCGCCCTGGAGAAAGCGGGAGAAAACCTGCGTTATTTAAACTGCTATCCTCTCTCGGAAGGGGAATTCGGTCGGGCGGAGGCGCTGCGCTGTTTCGGCGGGAGAATGCTTTCCTACGCTTATTCGGGCGGGTTTGACGAAAGCGCGTACGAAAAACTCGCCGGGGAGCAGTATTCGCTCGTTTGCCGCAGGGAAAAGGCCGCCGTCCCCGCCCTCGGCGCCCTGCCGCTGAGGAACGCGGCGGCGATATTGAAAGTTTCGCGGCAGAGAACGCTTTCCTGGCTGCGCCACGAAAGCGGCCGCGGCGCGTTCTTTTTCGACGAAACGTTGGAAAATATCGCGGAAAAGCTCGTTTCGCTCTATAAAAAGCTGATCGTGGCCGCGGAACTGATGTCGATAAAAAAGAACGAAAACCCGGAAGTGCTGAAAGCGCGGCTTGCCGACATAGCGCTTCTGGAAAACAAATTTGCGGAAAACGTAAGGAGAAAGAGAAGATGAAAGAGAGAATAGAAAAAGTGATCATGGAGATCGCGAACGTGGGCGCGGCGGACGAGGGCGCCGATCTGAAGCTTGATCTCGGGCTGGACAGCCTGAGTTTGGTTGCGGTCATCGTGGGGCTCGAAGAGGAATTCGACATCGAATTCGACGAGGGCGACCTTTCGCCCGAAAATTTCGCGACGGTGGGCGACCTCGCCGCGTTGGTGGGGAAATACGTATGAAACTATGGGAACTGTTAAGAAGACGAATGCTGGAACACGGGGAGGCCGTCGCTTTTGCGGACGCAGGCGTTTCCTACGCAGAGCTCGTGCGCGCCGCCGAAGAAGGTGAATTTTCTTTCGGCGGCAGGCTGATCTGCGCGGAAGGGGAAAGCAAGCTCGCGCAGGCGGTGCAGATCCTTAAAATACTCGCGCACGGCGGGGTGGCCGTGCCCGTCAGCGAATATTACGATCCGTCCGCCGCCGCGGCGGTCAGAAAGCTGGCGGCAAAAGACTGCGGGCAGTACAACGATCTCGCTTTCGTCGTATTCACGGGCGGCACCACGGGCAGGCCAAAGGGCGTTATGCTCACCGACGGAAACGTCGCGGCGAATCTCGCCGCCATCGAGGAATACTTCGCGGTTCCGCAAGGGAGCAGAATGCTGATCGCGCGGCCGCTGGTGCATATTTCGGCGCTCACGGGAGAACTGCTGTTCGGTCTTTATAAAGGGCTGGAAATATATTTTTACGAAGAGCGTTTTATGCCCAGGCGCATGGCGAAATTCATCGACGCGAAAAAAATAGAAGTGCTCTGCTGTACGCCCACTATGCTGAAATTTCTCGCGGACGGCTTGCAGGCGGGCTCTCTCAGGACCGTGGCGCTGAGCGGCGAGCGCCTGAAAACGGAATTCGTGCGCTTTTTGAAGGAACGGTTCGCGGGCGTGAATTTTTACAACGTATACGGGCTTACGGAGAATTCTCCCCGCGCGGCGGCGTTGTGCCCGCAGGCGTTTTTCCGAAAACCGGGGAGCATCGGGCTGCCGCTCAAAGATACCGAAATGAAGATAAAAAACGGCGAACTCTACGTTAAATCGCCCTCCGTGATGCTCGGCTATTACAAGAAAAAGACCTTGACGAAAAGGCGGCTTTCGGGCGGCTGGCTGCGCACGGGCGACGTTGCGGAAAGGGACGCCGACGGATATTTTTACATACGCGGCCGCAAGGACGGCATGATCATCCGTTCCGGAGTGAAGATTTTCCCCGAGGAGGTGGAAAGCGCCGTTTTGCAGATCGACGGCGTGAGCGAATGTCTTTGTTACGGCGCGGAGGACGAAACGTACGGCGAGAGCGTCAATCTGAAAGTCGTTTCCTCTCTGAGCGAAGAAAAACTGCGCGGAGAGATCTGCCGCCGCCTGCCGCCCTGCATGACGCCAAAAAAAATCGAATTCGTGCTGGGCCTGCCGCTGACGGCGGGAGGAAAGGTGAAGCGATGACGGAGGAGGTGTTTGCGCTGCTCGCGCAAAGCTGCGCGCTCGAAGAAGACATAAAGCCCGATTCCGAATTGAAGGAACTGAGCCTGGACAGTCTGTCGTTCGTGGAATTTATCGTGCGCGCCGAAGAGGCGTTCGGGATAGAATTCGACGACGAGGATCTCGACGTCGGCAGGTGGAAAACCGCGGGAGCGTGTGCGGAAAAGATCGAAGAACTTTGCCGGAGGAAAGAAAAGTGAAAGCGAAAAAATTAAAGGGAGTAAAGCCGTTCAACGAGTTTCTGTTCGTCAGCTGTTATTACCACCAGCTGATGGCGGCTTATTCCTGCCTGGGCGTTTCGGCGGATAAGATCATTTCCGATCATTTTTTCGTCTATCGGTACGACGCGAAGAAAAAAAGGCTTTCCGTAGAGCACGAGCGGCTGCTCTCCGCGCGGGATTTCGCGGACGTTTACGGCGTGCGCCTCGTGAAAAAGCGAAAGATCGGCGACCTCGCGGCGGAGATCGTTCGTTCGATAGACGGTGGTTGTCCCGCAGTGGTTCCCGTGGATTGTTTCGGGCTTTCTTATCGCAGGGACGTGTACGGAAAAAAACATCGGCCGCATTTTATCTGCGTGTACGGCTACGACAAAAACAAGGGAGTGTTTCACGTCGTGGATCACCTTTACAATAACGATTTAGCTTATAAAAAACGGACGGTGGACGCGGCCGAACTCTGCGCGGCCTACAATGCATTCCAAAGCGGCTTGAACAAATCGGCGGGGTCGGGCGTCGTCGTGCTGAAAAAGACCGCCGCTGCGAAGGATCTCGGTCGGGTGAAGAGGCGGGATACGGCGGCGCTGGCGGAAAAGAGCCTGTCCGAACTCGCCAAAGGCGTGCGCGCCGTCTGCCGCGCGGGGGAAAATTCCGAAACCTTTCAAAAAATCCTGCCGTGGTTCGTCGATTTCGTCGGCCGCGTGCGCTGGGTGAAGTTTTCCGAAATATACCGCCTCGACGGGCGCAGCCGGGCGGCTCGTATCCTGGCGGATATCGTCAACGATTACAGGTTTATCTACGGCATGGTCATCCGCATGCAGGCAAACGGTTTTTGCCCGCGGGAGGGCATAGATAAGATAACGGCGCGGCTGAAAAAGATACTTGCCCGCGAACGCGCGCTGAAAGGCGGAAGAGAGGTCGGACATGGCTGATATTTATCTGGATCTGAAAAGTATTTTCGATACCCGCCTGTTTTTCGGAAAGGGGGAGAAGGCCCATACGCCGCTCAGCGATTATCATTATCCCGCGGAGATTTTCCGCGGAGGCCGGGCGGAGGTGGGGGATATTCTGTTCGAGCGCGGCGCCGCGCTCGGCGACTGCGCGTGCTGCGCGGGGCAGGAGGTATCCGTAAACGGGTTTTACGCGGGCGCCGTCGCGCTGGCAGGCATATCCTCATGGGGGTATTACGAAGAGGACTTCGCGCTGTGCTACGAGGACGGCAGCGAAGGGAAAATTCGCGCGCGGTTTTCCGACAGCCGCGATCCGCTCTTTCGGAGCAATGCCTCGTCGTATAAAAAGGTCAACGCATTTTTCAATCGGTTCGGCGCGCCTCTGCTCGGACCGTGCGCCTGCCGCGACGCGCAGCTTTTTATCTATCGCTGCGAGGGGAAGGCCGACGGAAAAAAACGGCTCGTCAAGATAAGATTTCCCGAAAACGAACTGATGTACGTGTTCGGAATAACGTTAAAAGTGTAAATAAGACCTGCAAATAAAAGTCAAGGGAAAATAAGCAGAAAAAATAAGATTTTTTCG
>UQZE01000045.1 GCA_900545325.1 uncultured Eubacteriales bacterium | reverse complement strand
GCCTCTTCATAGGCCTTGGTCGCAAAATTGCCCGTAAGCACGTAATCGGCCTTGTCGTTCACCATAAGGTTGAGCGGAACGGCCGCGAACTGCTGGGAAGCGCCGCCCTGCACGAAAAGCACGGCGTAATCGTCGGGAATCGAGAGAAGTTCGCGGAGCAGGCTCTGCGCTTCGTCGTTCACCGCCATAAAGGCCTTGGAACGGTGGCTCATTTCCGCGATCGACATGCCCGTACCGTTAAAATCGAGCAGATCTTTTTGCGCTTCTTCTAAAACATCGACGGGCAAAGTGGAAGGGCCCGCCGCGAAATTGTAAACCCGCATGAAAATGACTCTCCTTTTAATGAATATATCACTAATTATACAACAAACGACAAAAATATACAAGCAAAACGAACTCGTCGGCGCGAATTTTGTGTTTTTAAATTTAAGGCGGGCAAAGCGTTTACAATTTCCTGAAAATGGTGTAAAATAATATACGGAAAAGTGTGCGAAAACAAAAAAGAGGAATTATGAAAATAAATAACGGACAAGGAAAGGAAACCAAAAAGAGCGGGCACATGATGCCGCAGCTCGTGATCAACGAACAAAAGGCGCAGAAAGCGCCGTTCGCGCCGCCGCAGAAAACCGCGGCGGAACAGACGCCGCCCGCGCAGAAGACTGCGGCGGTCAGACAGAGGAAACGCACCGCAAAGGCCGCGCCGAAAGCGGAAAAACCGCCGAAACAGGCGGTCAGGGCGGAGGAAACGCGGCAGAAGGGCGCAAAGCCGAACGCGAAGAGCCTGAAGATCAGGTTCCTCGGCGGCGTGGGCGAGATCGGCAAGAACATGACCGCCTTTGAATTCGGCAAGGATATCATTATCGTGGACGCGGGACTGATATTCCCTTCGGACGATATGCCCGGGATCGATCTCGTCATACCCGACATCACCTATCTCGAACAGAACAAAAACAAAATTCGCGGTCTGGTGCTCACGCACGGCCATGAAGACCATATCGGCGGCGTGCCCTATCTGCTGAAAGAGATAAACACCCCGATCTTCGGCACCAAGCTCACGCTCACGCTGCTCGAAAACAAGCTGAAAGAGCATAAACTCAACGACGTCAGTCTGAACTGCGTAAAGCCGGGCAGCGTGATAAAGCTCGGCTGTTTCTCGGTGGAATTCATCAACGTGAACCACTCCATCGCGGGGGCGTGCGCGCTGTCCATCACCACGCCCGTGGGCGTCGTGTTCCATTCCGGAGATTACAAGATCGACTTCACGCCCATCAACGGCGATTACATGGATTTGACGCGCATCGCCGAGATCGGCAAAAAGGGCGTTTTGCTGCTCATGGCGGAATCGACTAACGTCGAACGCCCCGGCTACACCATGAGCGAAAAGGTGGTAGGCGAAACGCTCGATCACGTGTTCGGCGACAATGCCGACCGCCGTCTGATCGTGGCGACGTTCGCTTCCAACGTGCACCGTTTGCAGCAAATACTCGACCTCGCGGTCAAATACCGCCGCAAGGTTGTCTTTTCGGGGCGCAGCATGATCAACGTGGCGGAGGCCGCCTCCAAGATCGGCGAGCTGAAAATACCCGAAAATATTATCGTGGACGTGGAAAAGATAAAGAACTTCCGCGACAGCGAGATTCTCATCATTTCCACGGGGTCGCAGGGCGAGCCGATGAGCGCGCTCACCCGCATGGCTACGGGCGAGTTCAATAAAGTTACCATAGGCGCGAACGACACCATCGTCATCAGCGCCAGCCCGATCCCCGGCAACGAAAAGATGATTTACGGCGTGATCAACAACCTGTACAGAAAGGGCGCGGAGGTCATCTACGAAAGCCTGGAACCCATTCACGTTTCGGGACATGCCTGCCAGGGCGAGATAAAAATACTCCATTCGCTCGTCAAACCGAAATTCTTCATACCCGTGCACGGCGAATACCGCCATCTGAAAAAACACGCCCGCCTCGCCGTGGATATGGGGCTTAAAAAGAGCAACGTGCTCATTGCGGACGTGGGAAACACCGTGGAGCTGACCGCCAAAGAGATGAAATTCGGGGAAAACTTCCCCGCGGGAACCCGCCTTGTGGACGGCCTCGGCATCGACGGTTCGGAAAGCGTGGTGCTGCGCGACAGGATCCATCTTTCCGAGGACGGACTGCTCGTCGTGGTCGTCGGTTCGGAAGAGGGGCGGGCGGTGTGTTCGGACGTCATCAGCAAGGGCATCATCATAGACGATAAATTGATGGCGGAGATCAGGCAGAACGTGAACAACACGCTCAAACACCTGGACGTCAAGGCCGACGGCGACAGGGCGGCGCTCAAAAACGCCATCCGCCGCGGCATCAAGAACCATCTGATCAGGCGGACGAAGAAAAATCCGATGATCCTGCCGATCATTATGGACGTATGACCGATTTCGCGCGGCTGCGCGAGGCCGTGAAAGCGGAGGGCGTTCCCACGCTGCGGGACGAAACTCTCGCCCTGCTGACGGGGGAAACGGCGCGGAAAAAACCGAAAAAGATACTCGAAATAGGCACGTCATACGGCGTTTCCGGCATCGCCATGCTGCTGCACGGCGGGGGAACGCTGACGACGATAGAAAAGGATTCCCGCGCGGCGGCGGAGGCGCGCAAAAATTTCCGCGCGTTCGGGCTGGAAAAGCGCGTCGTGCTCTTCGAAGGCGACGCGGACGAAATCGTGCCCGTGCTTTCGGGCAGTTACGATTTCATTCTGCTCGACGGGCCGAAGGGAAAGTACATGGAATATTTTCCGTTTCTGAAAGAGGTGCTGGCGGCGGGCGGCACGCTGTTCGCCGACAACGTGCTTCTGACGGAATACGGGCTGAAACACAAGGAAAGGAGAAACCGCACGGCGCACAAAAACATGGCGGCGTTCATCGGTGCCGTGAAAGCCGATCCAGAACTCGAAGCGCGCTTTTACGATATCGAAGACGGCGTACTCGTCGCGGAAAGAACATGAAGAGAGCCGAACTGCTCGCGCCCGCGGGCGATTTTGAAAAACTGAAGACGGCGTTTTATTTCGGCGCGGACGCCGCATACGTCGGGGGCAAAAATTTTTCCCTCCGCGCGCAGGCGGGCAACTTTACCGACGGCGAACTCGCCGAGGCGGTGAAATACGCGCACGGACTGGGCAGAAAACTCTACGTGGCGGTCAATATTCTCGCGCGCAACGCCGATCTCGCGCCTGCGGAAAAGTATTTCCGTTTTCTCGAAAGCGCGGGGGCGGACGGCGCCATCGTTTCGGATATCGGGCTGATCGCGCTGGCGAGGCGCGCCGCGCCTACGCTCAATATCAACGTGTCCACGCAGGCCAACGCAACCAACGCCGAAACGGTGAGGTTTTTGAGCGGTTTGGGCGTGAAGCGCGTTATTTTGGCGCGCGAGCTTTCGCTGAAAGAGGTTGCGGAAATCCACCGCGCCTGCCCCGAAGTAGAGCTGGAAGCGTTCGTGCACGGCGCGATGTGCATTTCGTACAGCGGCCGTTGTCTGCTGAGCAACTATCTGAACGGGCGGGACGGCAACCGCGGCGAATGCGTGCAGGCCTGCCGCTGGAATTACGAACTGCGCGAAAGGAACAAGGGCGGCGGCTGGCTGGGCGTCGAAGAAGACGGGCGCGGCACCTATATCCTGAACAGCAAGGATCTCAACATGATAGACTACCTCGGCGAAATGCTGGAAAGCGGCGTCGTTTCCCTCAAGATAGAAGGACGCATGAAATCGCCCTATTATATCGCCACGGTGGTCAACGCCTACCGCAGGGCGCTCGACGCGTACTGCGCCGAGGGCAAAAGCTATCGCGAAAATCCGCTCTTCCGGAGCGAACTGCGCAAGACCGCGCACCGCGACTTCACCACGGCGTACATGCTGGGCGATAACGCGGAAACGGTCAGCTACGCCGATTCGCAGAGCAAGGGCGAAAAAAAGTTCGCCGCGAGCGTGCTCGCCGCGGAGGACGGCCGGGCGCTTATCGAAATGCGCAACCGCTTTAAGACGGGGGACGTTCTCGAAGTGCTTTCCCCGCGCGAAACGCTCAACGAAAAGATAATCGCGGAGCGGTTGGAGGATACGGACGGCATGCCCGTGTCGGACGCGAAACTCGTACAGCAGAAACTTTGGCTGTATACCCCGATAAAGCTTTCCGCGGGCGATATCCTGCGCATGTGATCCGTTCGCATAAACCCAAGATTTAGCGGTCGCTTTTTCAGCGGCCGCTTTTTGTAGTGGTTTTACGCCAAAATACTTGAAAAAAAATCGAAAATAGCGTATAATATATTTTATATATTTATTGTTTATGAACGGGAGAGAACATCTTGGCAAAAACTTCGTATAACGCGGGAGATATAAAGATACTCGAGGGGCTGGACGCCGTCCGTATGCGCCCCGGCATGTATATCGGTTCGACGGGCGTGCGCGGCCTGCATCATATCCTCTGGGAGATCGTGGACAACGCCGTCGACGAGGCCGCCAACGGCTTTGCCGACAGGATAGAGGTCAAACTCTATGCCGACGGCAGCGCCTCCGTGGAGGACAACGGCCGCGGAATACCTACGGATATCCATCCCAAACAGGGCGTTTCGGGCGTGGAGGTTGTGTTCACGCAGCTGCACGCGGGCGGCAAGTTCGGGCAGGACGCTTACGGTTATTCGGGCGGTTTGCACGGCGTGGGCGCGTCGGTTACGAATGCGCTTTCGGAATGGCTGGAAGTCAAGGTGTTCCGCAAGACCGTGTACGAAATGCGTTTCCGTTCCTACATGGATAAGGCGAGCGGCAAAATGAAGTCGGGCGTGCCCGAATATCATCTGAAAGACACGGGCGTAAAGACCAACAAAAAGGGGACTTTCGTCCGCTTCAAACCCGACAAAACGGTTTTCGAAACCACGGAATTTTCCCTCGACGCCATCAGCCGCAGGCTGAAAGAACTCGCTTTTCTCAACAAGGGGCTGCATATCGTCCTGACGGACGAGCGCGGCGAAAAGAGTTCGGTGGAATATAAATACGACGGCGGCATCATCGATTTCGTCAAATACCTCAACGAGGGAAAAAACGCCCTCTACGACCCGCCCCTTTACGCCAAGGCGGAAAAGGACGGCGTGGTGGTGGAATTCGCCATACAGCATACCGACACCTATACCGAAAGCGTGTTTTCCTTCGTCAACAATATCCCCACGCCCGAAGGCGGCATGCACGAAACGGGGTTCCGTTCGGGGCTGACGAAGGTGCTCAACGACTACGCGCGGCGCGAAAACTTTCTCAAGGACAAAGATCCGAACTACATGGGCGAGGACTTCCGCGAGGGGCTGACGGCGATCGTCTGCGTCAAGCTTAAAAACGTGCAGTTCGAGGGGCAGACCAAGACCAAGCTCGGCAACCCGGAAGTAAAGCCCATCGTAGAGAGCGTTACCATCGACGAGATGGAAACGCTCAGCCACAACAGAAAGCTGGAAGATACGTTTGAAAGCGTTATCAAAAAGGCGCAGGCGGCTGCGCGCGTGCGCATAGCCACCCGCAAGGCGAAAGAGATAGCGCGCGCGAACAAGAGCATAGAGGCGCAGAACCTCGTAGGCAAGCTGGCGGCCTGCTCGGGCAGAAAGCCGGAGCTTAACGAACTCTTTATCGTCGAGGGCGATTCCGCAGGCGGCAGCGCCAAGCAGGCGCGCGTCAGGCAGACGCAGGCCATTCTGCCCCTCCGCGGCAAGCCGCTCAACGTGGAAAAGAAAAAACTCGACCAGATTTTGCAGAACGAAGAGATCCGCACCATCATCAGCGCGCTGGGCGCGGGCTTGGGCGCGACGTTCGATCTGGACGATCTGCGCTATCACAAGGTCATCATTCTTTCCGACGCCGACCAGGACGGCGCGCACATCCGCGCGATCCTTCTCACCTTTTTCTTCCGCTATATGCGCGAACTCGTCAATAACGGGCACGTATATATCGGTATGCCCCCTCTCTATAAGGTCTATAAAAAGGATGTTTTCGAATACGCTTACGACGATAACGAACTGCAAAAAGCCATAGAAAAGGTGGGCAAGGGCTATCAGATCCAGCGCTACAAAGGTCTCGGCGAAATGGATCCCGAACAGCTTTGGGACACCACCATGAACCCCGCCACGCGCTCGCTCATGCAGGTAACGGTAGAGGACGCCGCCGAAGCGGAAAAGATGATAACCGTTTTGATGGGCGATCAGATCGAGGACAGAAAGCGCTATATCCAGACGCACGCGAACTTCAACAAGGAAGATTCCTTTATCAAAGAAGTGAGAAAGTAAGGTGAACGAATGGAAAACAAAAAGATAAGCATAATACAGAGTTCGCTGGACGAAGTTCTGCACAATTCCATGATGCCCTACGCCGAACACGTTATTCTGGACAGGGCGCTGCCCCGCGTGGAGGACGGTCTCAAACCCGTGCAGCGCAGGATTTTATATACGATGTACGAAATGGGGCTTACGCCCGACAAGCCGCACAGAAAGTGCGCCAAGATCGTGGGCGACTGCCTCGGCAAATATCACCCGCACGGCGACACTTCGGTGTACGACGCGCTCGTGAGAATGGCGCAGGACTTCAACATGCGCATGCCCCTCGTCAACGGCCACGGCAACTTCGGCACGGTGGACGGCGACAGCGCGGCGGCGTACCGCTACACGGAGGCCCGCCTCGAAGAGCTGGCGCTCGAACTTCTGCGCGACATCGACAAGGAAACGGTCGATTTCGCCCTCAATTTCGACGACAGTCTGATGGAACCCATGACTTTGCCCGGTCGGTATCCCAACCTGCTGGTCAACGGCGCGAGCGGCATCGCCGTGGGACTTGCCACCAACATACCCACGCACAATCTCGGCGAGGTAGTGGACGGAACGATCGCCTATATCGACAATCCCAAGATGTCCCTGAAAGAAATGATGAAATACATCAAGGGGCCGGACTTTCCCACGGGCGGCTACGTCATCGCGGGGGAAGAGCTGGAAACGGCGTACAGGACGGGGCGCGGCAAGATAAAGATGCGCGCGAAGATCAACGTCGAAAAGGACGGGGACAGAAAGAATTTGATCGTTTCCGAACTGCCCTATCAGGTCAACAAGGCCACACTGCTGAAAAAGATAGTCGATCTGAAAGAGGAAAAAAAGGATATTTTCGTCGGCATAGCGGACGTGGTGGACGAATCGGACAGACACGGCATGCGCGCGGTCATCAAACTCAAAAAGGAGGCTGACGACAAAAAGACGCTCGCCGCGCTCTATAAATACACCGACCTCGAATGCACGTTCGGCATCAACATGGTGGCCATTGCGAACGGCAAGCCCAAACAGCTCGGACTGATAGAGATAATCGATTATTACGTAAATTACCAGCGCGACGTCATTCTGCGCCGCAGTAAGTACGACCTCGCCAAAGCCAAGGAAAGGGCGCATATTCTGGAGGGGCTGATCATTGCCGTCAAGAATATAGACGAGGTCATAAAGATCATCAAAAATTCCGCAAACACTTCGGAGGCGCGGCAGAAACTGCGCGCGCGCTTTTCGCTGTCCGAAGTGCAGGCGAACGCCGTGCTCGACCTGCGGCTGGCGCGGCTGACAAAGCTCGAAATCACCAAGCTGGAAGAAGAACTCGCCCAGCTGAAAGCGCTCATCAATAAACTCACCGCCATTATCGGCAGCAAAAAACTGCAGATGGACGTAGTGAAAGAGGAGCTTTCGCAGATAAAGCGCAAGTATAAAGACGAACGAAGAAGCCTGATCGTCGGCAGCGAAAATTCGGTGAAGATAGACGTCAGCGTGCAGGAAAAGCTGAGCAAAAATTACGTCGCGGCGTTCACGCGCGGCGGCATGTTCAAAAAGATTCCGGAAAAGAACTACCGCATGAGCGACAAGAACGTGGCGTCCTCGGCGCCCGACGATTTGGTGCGGCTGGCCCTGCCCGCGGAGAGCGCGAACACCCTGCTCGCGTTCACCAACTTCGGCAACGCCTTCAAGATCGATCTGGAGATCGCCCCCGAAAGCCGTTTCCGCGACAAGGGCTACAAGTTCACGGAAATCGTGAAGGACGCGGTAAAGGGCGAATACCCCGTGGCTTTCTTCACCTACGATAAATTACCGCAGGGCGATCTGCTGTTCTTTACGAAACAGGGCATGATTAAAAAGACCGAATGGTCGGAATACGACATCATCAAGTCGGCTTATCAGGCGATCAAGCTCAAGGACGGCGACGAACTCGTCAAGGTGGAACCCGACCTGCCCGAAACGACCATAGCCTTCATCACCAAGGACGGGCTTTGCCTCAACGCGCTCAAGGACGACATTCCCCGCCAGGGAAGAGTCGCGGGCGGCGTGAAGGGCATCAATCTGAACGAAGGCGACGAGATCGTGTTCCTCGGGCAGATCGACGATTCGGGAGAATTTATCGTCATCACGGGCGGCGGTTGTTTCAAGCGCGTGATCGTGGGCGATATCGAACCGATGGCGCGTTACCGCAAGGGCGTGAAGATCGTCGCGCTCGATACCGAAAAGGTCGTGTACGGCGGGTTCGTGCAGGAACCGTTCGATCTCGCCGTGTTCGAGGCGGAGGGCGCGTTCACAATCAGCACGGAGGACATCAGCATAGAAAACCGCACCACCAAGGGCAAAACGCTCAAAAACGAACACAAGAAATGCAGGCCGACGGGAGCGGCGAAGATATATGGATAACGCCTTTTTGCGGAAGATGAAAAAAATAAAGGCCTTTCTGCTCGATCTCGACGGCACGGTGTACATCGAGGGAGAGTTGATCGGGGATATGAAAAACACGCTCGCGGCCATACGCGCGAGCGGGCGGGAAATCGTATATCTCACGAATAATTCCTCCAAAACCGGGGAAACGTACGTCGAACGGCTGAAAAATATCGGCATATGGGACGGCCGCGACAGGGTATACACCTCGGGCGACGCGACGATCGCCTATCTGAAAAACAATTTCGCAGACCGCCGCGTATATCTCATGGGCACGGAAAAGCTCCGCGCCGAGTTCGCGCGGGAGGGGATAATTTTAGACGATAAAACGCCGGAAGTAACCGTACTCGCCTACGATACCGAGATAAATTACGAAAAACTGAGCAAGGTGGCGCTCTTTCTGAAACGGGGCACGCCGTATATCGCCACGCATCCCGACGTCAACTGCCCCGCAAAGGAAGCGGACGTGCCCGACATCGGCAGCTATATAAAGCTTTTCGAGGCCTCCGCGGGCAGACTGCCCGACGTCGTCGTCGGCAAGCCGTACCGCTATATGGGCGAGGGGATCAAGGCTATCACGGGTTATTCGGAAGAAGAACTCGTCATGGTGGGCGACAGGCTGTATACCGACATAAAATTCGGGCTGAACAACGGCTTTCGCACCGCGCTCGTGCTGAGCGGGGAAACAACCGCCGAAACGTATAAGGAAAGCGGGCTTAACGCCGACGTCGTTTTCGCAAGCCTGAACGACGTTGTATCGTATCTGTAAAAAACGCGCCGACTTCGGTCGGCGCGTTTTTCAATCCGCTACTATCAGTTCGCAGTGCGTGAGTTTTTCGGCGAAATTTCCGTCGGGGAGCTGGTCCGTTACGACGTAATCGGGCGCGTCGCAGGGAAAAGTCTTGTAAAGGCAGGTCTTGTAAAACTTGCTCGAATCGGCCAGTACCACGGTTTTTCCGGCGTTTTTGAGCAGGTATTTTTTTATCTCGCACTGATCGGCGTTCGCGTCGGTAAACCAACCGCCGGCGCTCACCCCGCTGGTCGATACCAGCGCGTAGTCGAAGGACATGGTGCGGATCCAGTCCAGCGTACGGCTGCCTAAAACGCTGTTGCCGAAATTTTTCACTTCGCCGCAGGCGATGGAAACGTTCACGTTTTTCAGTTGAGAGAGCCAGAACGCCGTGCGTATGCCGTTGGTAACGACCGTCAGGCGGTCGAAGTCCTCCAAAAAGGGCACGACGCAGCCCACCGTGCTGCTCGAATCCATAAAAATTGTCGCATGGTCTTTGAGCAGTACGGAGGCGGCGGCCGCCACCCGCTTTTTGAGGGGCTGATTTAAAAGGAGCCGCGCGTTGAAAGCCGATTCGTCGTCCGGATTCTTCACGCGCACCGCGCCGCCGTGCGTACGTTTCAATACCCCGTCCTTTTCGAGTATGTTGAGCGCCCGCCTGACCGTCGCCGTGCTCACGTAAAGTTTTTCGGCAAGCTCGTTCACGCTCGCCGTGCGTTTTACGGATAAAATGTGCTTTATCTCGTCTAATTTTTCCTGTTCCATGCGATCCCCGGAATAAACAATTTCTGTTTGTTTTTGATTGTATTATACATATATCCTGCGCGTTTGTCAATTTTATTTGCACATATTGACAACTTATGCGAAATGCGCTACAATAAAGGCAAAGCGAAGAGGAAGGCGGAAATGAAAGTTTTTCTTGCGATAGATATCGGTGCCACCAGCGGCCGCCACATAGCGGGGTATAAAGAAGGCGGGGAGATCAGGCTCGAAGAGGTCTACCGTTTCCCCAACGGCGCGAAGAGCGAAAACGGCTCCCTCGTTTGGGATACGGAAAGCCTTTTTGCCGAGATAAAAACGGGACTGAAAAAGACCTTTCAGAAGTACGGCGGGATCGAAAGCGCAGCCGTGGATACATGGGGCGTTGATTACGTGCTTTTATCGGGCGAAAGGGAGATGTTTCCCTGTTACGCCTATCGGGACGGGCGCACGGAGGCGGCCGTTTCCGAAGTGCATAAGCTTGTGCCGTTCGGGGAACTTTACGCCAAAACGGGGCTGATGTACGCGAGTTTCAACAGCATTTACCAGCTGTACTGCGACAAAAAGAGCGGCAGGCTGGAAAACGCTACCGACTTTCTGATGCTGCCCGAATATTTTTCCTGGAAACTGACGGGCGTTAAGGCAAAGGAGTACACCAACGCCACCACGACGGGCCTCGTCAACGCCTTTACGCATATGTTCGACGGGGATATCGTCGGCAGACTCGGACTGAAAAAGGAGCTGTTCGGCGGTCCGCTCAGAAATCCCGGCTATGTGCTGGGAGAGTTGCGCGAAGAAGTGCGCAGGGAGGTCGGCGGCAATACGAAAGTGATGTTCTGCGCCTCGCACGACACGGCGAGCGCGGTGCACGGCATTCCCATGCGGGAAAACGCGCCCTACATTTCCAGCGGCACCTGGTCGCTTATGGGGATCAAGTCGGAAAAAGCGGTGCTCGTTTCGGCGGATTTATCCAACGAGGGCGGCGTGAACAACACCTTCCGCTATCAGAAAAACATCATGGGCATGTGGGTGGTCAACAAATTGAAAGAAACGCTCAAAACGCCCATGAGTTTTGCCGAAATGGACGCTGCGGCGGACGAAAGCGGTTACGACGAAACGTTCGACGTCAACGATAAGGCTTTTTTCGCGCCCGACAACATGCGGGAGGCGATCTTGGCCTATATGCGGCGCCGCGGCATACCGCTGCCGCCCGACGAAAAGGGGCTGGTGCGTTCGGTCTACCGCAGTCTCGCCAAGTGCTATGCGGAAACGTTCGCTTTGCTCGAAAAGAATACGGGCAGAACGTACGGCGAACTCTACATCGTGGGCGGGGGCGCGAAGAACAAGCCGCTCAACCGTTTTACCGAAGAGTTCACGAAAAAGAAAGTAATCGCGCTGCCGATCGAATCGACGGCGCTCGGCAACATAAAAATTCAGATGGGAGAGTAAAATGAGCAGATACGAAGAGGCGAAAAAGATGTACGCGGCGTTCGGCGCAGACGCGGAACGCGCGCTGGAAAAAGTCAGGGAAATACCCGTTTCCATGCATTGCTGGCAGGGGGACGACGTAAACGGTTTCGAGGGCGCGGGCGAGCTGACGGGCGGCATACAGGCCACGGGCAATTACCCGGGAAAGGCGCGGAATTTTGAAGAACTCACCGCGGATATGGACTTTGCGTTCCGCTTTATCCCCGGCAAAAAGAGGATAAATCTGCACGCGAGTTACGCCGCTGCGGATAAAAAGGCCGACCGCGACGCGCTCGAACCGAAGCATTTCGAAAAGTGGATAGAATACGCCGCGCGGAGAGGATTGGGGATAGACATGAACCCCACGTTCTTTTCCCATCCGCTCTCGGCAAACGGCACGCTTTCCGCGGCGGACGAATCCGTGCGGCAGTTCTGGGTGCGCCATGCCAAGGCGGTGAGAAAGATCTCCGCCTATATCGGGGAAAAGCTGGGCTCTCCCTGCCTGTGCAACGTGTGGATTCCGGACGGCCTCAAGGACGTGCCCGCCGACAGAACGGCGCCCCGTGCGCGGCTGAAAAAGAGCCTGGACGAGATCTATTCCGTAAAATACGATAAAAAATTTATCGTCGATTCGGTGGAGAGCAAGGTGTTCGGCATCGGCATGGAAAGCTATACCGTCGGTTCGTTTGAATTTTACATGAACTACGCGGCGAAAAACGGCATCTGCTGTCTTTTGGATAACGGGCATTTCCACCCGACGGAAACGGTGTCCGATAAAATTTCCTCCATGCTCCTTTTTTCCGACAGGCTGGCGCTGCACGTTACCCGCCCCGTCCGCTGGGACAGCGACCACGTGGTGCTCTTCGAGGACGAACTGAAAGAGATCGCCAAGGAAATCGTGTTTGCGGGCGCGGAGGACAAAGTGCTTATCGGCCTCGACTATTTCGACGCCAGCATCAACCGCGTCGCCGCATGGATCGTGGGCATGCGCAACATGCAGAAAGCGTTGCTTTACGCTCTCCTGCTGCCGCAGGAAAGAATGAAGGCCATGCAGGAAAGCCGCGATTTCACCGCGCTTATGGCTGCGGGAGAAGAGGCGAAGATCATGCCTTTCGGCGACGTATGGAACGAATACCTGCGGCGCGAGGGCGCGGACGGAAACTGGCTTGCGGAAGTGAAAAAATACGAAAAGGAAGTGCTTTCGGAGAGATGAGTATGAATTTCGATAAGATAAAGAAGGCGATTACGCAGAGCGTGCTCGACGTGAAGAGCGCGCCCTTCGTGCGGGAGATGTGCAAGGCTTGCTCCAACATGTACCGCTTGGGCTGGGACGAGCGCAACGGCGGCAACATAAGCCGTATGATCGACGAGAACGAACTGGAAAAATATCTCGATACGGACGCTTGCCTCCGCGAGATCCCGATGGGCTTCAAGGCGGAAAAGCTCGCGGGCAGATGCTTTCTCGTTACGGGCACGGGCAAATACTTCAAAAACGTGGAGGAAGACCCCGAAAACAACCTCGGCATCATCAAAATAGCGGCGGACGGCGAAACCGCGCGCCTGCTGTGGGGCTGGGAGGACGGCGGAAAGTTCACGAGCGAACTGCCCGCGCACCTCATGAGCCATATGAGCAGGCTCTCGGCCGATCCCGAAAACAGGATCGTCATGCACACGCACCCCACGAATATCCTGGCAATGACTTTCGTGCACGATCTCGACGAGCGCGCGTTCACCCGCACGCTGTGGAGGATGATCACGGAATGCATGGTCGTTTTTCCCGACGGCGTGGGAGTGCTGCCCTGGATGCTCTGCGGAAACAACGAGATCGGCGAGGCTACTGCGGAAAAGATGAAGGAGTTCCGCCTGGTCGTCTGGGCGAACCACGGCATTTACGGCGCGGGAAGGACGATGGACGAAGCGTTCGGCCTCATAGAAACGGTGGAAAAGGCGGCGGAGATCTATCTCAAGACGGCGCACCTGCCGATCAGGAACACCATTACGGACGCGCAGCTGAAAATTATT
>UQZE01000044.1 GCA_900545325.1 uncultured Eubacteriales bacterium | reverse complement strand
GAAGGGAGCCGTGCCCTCCCTGCCCTACCTTCGGGAAGTGCTCGATTTCTTAAAGACAGTTTCATGCTGAAATAATAGAAAAAGGTTTCCGTTTCTCGCGGAAACCTTTTTTATATCTCGGCGTGCGGGGGCGGATTGCATTCACGGATCGCTGTAATCGAGGGAAATGCGTATGCCCTGCGGATAGTCGCCGAAATTTTTGCCGAACAGATTGAGCCCGCCCGCGTATTTCGCGTCCTGTTTTACGCCTAAGCGGAAACGCAGGCATTTTTCCCGCGTGAGAAAGGCGAAATCGTCCACCACGGCGGAGCCTGCCTTCTGGTGATTGAGCCACACGCCGTTTTCGTCGATACGCACCTGCACGAGCATGCCGAACTGCGTGGAATTCGCAGGCCAGCTTTTTGGCGTGTATAAGCCCCGCCTGCCGCCGAAATCGCCGGGAGAGGTGTAGGTGCATACCTCTTTGCCGTTCAGCCAGAACGTGATGTCGGACTTGAAAGAGTTGTTGTAATTTGCGCATTCCGAACATACTTCCAGAGAAAACTGGATACAGTCGAGCACTTTGTTTTTTACGGCGTTGGGCAGGTGGTATTCCAGATAGCCGCCGGTGAACCACACGATCTCGCCGCGGATACGGCGATACGAGTAGAAGGCGTCGGGCAAAGATTCGCCGCCGAGAAGATTGCCCTCCGCGTCCGCGATGCCGCAGGGGGCGGTTATGTCCGAAAGGCTAAAACTGCCCGCGGGCAGTTCGGTGTGAAAGGACTTCTGCGCGGCGTCGGGCGCGTCCTCGTCGGTGAAATAAATTTCAAAGCAATGTTTTTCAAGAGCGATGATTTTTTCGTTGCCGCGCTTGGAATAGTTATGCGTTACGTTGACGAAACCCGCCTCCTGCAACAGCTTTACGTGGAAGGAAATGTTGGAAACCGACATGTTGAGCGCTTCCGCGATTTCCTGCACGGTGTAGGAATTTTTCTGCAGCAGCGCGAGGATTTTCCGCCGCGTCTTTGCGCCCAGCGCCGTCGCCGCCTTTTCCACTTTGGCGTCAGCGCTCAAAGTCAGCGTCATTTTTTTCTGCTGCATCTTGTCGAGGTTCTGGAAAAAATCTTTCTGCATGAGATCATCATATCTGAATTTTATGATAAAGTCAAGAAATGCGGGGTAAATTTCGATAATTATCGAAGTTTAAAGGCCCGCATTGCGCATTTTAAAGTTGCGTATTGCATGCGATCGCGCAGATGTGGTACGATAATAATGAAAAAAGAAAAAAGGAGAGCAAGATGAAAAAACTTTTGAATTTTCTTTTGGTATTTCTTTTGAGTTCCGCCCTCTTTGCCGGCGGCTGTTTTTTCACGAAGAACGAACAGGGCGGCGACGACAATATCGAAAAAGAGGCCTTTGAACTCGATCCGAACAAGGAATATTACATCGAATTCATGATGTGGGGCGCGGCGGATGAGGTGGACAACTATACCGCGCTCGTAGATTCTTTCATGGACGAGTATGAAAACATCACCGTCAACATCACGCCTGCCGATTCCGCGCAGTATATGTCTATCCTGACGGGCAAGCTTTCGGGAAAGATGCCCGATCTTTTCTATCTGCCCGAATACGAATTCCGCCCTTGGGTGGACGCGGGGCGGCTGCTGTCCGTTACGAACGGATTTACCGAAGAGGAATATGCTGGGCTTTGGTCCACAGCCGTGGATTGGTATTCGTATAACCGCGCGACCAAGCAGCTCGGCATTTCCGAGGGATCGGATTTATATTGTCTGCCAAAGGATATCGGCCCGTGGACGCTGATGTATAACGCGGACATGGCGGCGGAAATGGTGGAAAAGGGCAGGCTCACGGAAGCCGAGGCCGCGCTTTTGGCCGATTCGGACAAAGCCCTTACCTGGAAACAGTTCACCGACATCTGCGTAAAAGTGCAGAATTACTTCGGCGTGGAAAAGAAAAACGATAAATTTTACGCGGTGCCCTATTACGAGCTGAGCAGCGCGATCTGGTCGAACAACGCCGATTATTTCGACGAAGGCGCGATGAACAGCGCCATTACGTCCGACGAGTTCGTGGAAACGGCGGAATGGCTGTGGGATCTGATGTGGACCTACGGCGTGGTGCCGAAATCCACGGGGGATACGGCGCAGAACATGTTCCTTGCGGAAAACTGCATGTTCTGCTGGGTCGGCCCCTACCTTACGCCGATGTACGCGCAGCAGAAGATGAATTACCGCCTGATGCCCGTGCCCTACAACGGGGATAATCCCGCCGCCAAGAGCACGACCTGGATCGGCACGCTCGGCCTCGCCGTCAGCAAGACGACCGAACAGCCCGCGGCGGCGCTGGCGCTGATGAAATATCTCAGCCTCAACGAAAAGGCGCAGAAAGATTTCTACACCCGCGGGCAGCTGATGCCCAACCTGAAATCCATGGCGCTCGACACCGAAACTTTCCTGTCCGAGGACGATCCGTCCGTGGCGCTCTGGCCCGACAACAGATACGTTTACTGCGACATCGTGGACGGGTTCGGGGGCGATACGAAAGAGGCGCTCGGCAAGGAGGGCGCCGACGTGATAGGGGGCAGGGTGCGCCCGCATTATTACACGTTTGAAAACTCCTGGCTCACGGCGCTGGGAACGGAAATGGCGAATATCTACGCGCTGAAAGACAGAAGCCTCATCCGCGGCAGGCTGGAGGCGTTTGACGCCACCATGCAGGCCTATCTCGACCGCTCCAACGCCAGCGCGGGCATAACGAACAAATGAAAAGCCGGTTGAAAACGCGCGAACGGGCGGCGGCGCTCGGATTCGTCGCGCCGCTCTTTATCGGATACGCGGTGTTCACCGTGGTGCCTTTCGTCGTTGCGGTCATATACAGCCTTGTGGACTACATGCCGCTGCAGGGGAAAATATCGCCCGTCAGTTTCGACGTCTATCTCAGTCTGTTCAAGGGCGATCTGGTCATGGTAGGCTTTTCGCAGGCCATACTGAACACCCTCGTCATCATGCTGAGTATTCCCGTCAATCTGCTGCTCGGCTTGGCCTTCTCCGCCATGATCACGCAAAAGGACTTCCGCGGCGGCACCTTTTTCCGCGTGGTCTTTTATCTGCCCGCGGTAACGGGCGCGGTCGCCATCACGCTCGTGTGGAAACTGATGTTCAACGAAACGCAGGGCATAGTCAATATCGCGCTCAAAGCGCTGGGCGTGATCGACGAAAACATCAACTGGCTGGGCATCACTTCGGGCACGGCCTATCCGCGGATCGTGCTCATACTGAAAAACGTATGGGGCGGTATCGGCGGCGTGATAATTTTGTACGTGGCGGGGATTTTGAATATTTCCGGCACGTATTACGAGGCCGCCGACATAGACGGCGCGGGGAAGGTCCGGCAGTTTTTGTCCATCACGGTGCCCATGCTCACGCCGATCACCTTTTATCACCTTATCGTGTCGGTGATAGGCGGGCTGCAGTCGTTTATGGATACGCAGCTGCTCGCCAACACGAGCGCCACGCAGACCATAGTCTATTTTATCTACGATCACGGCATAAACAATTACCGCTACGGCTACGCGAGCGCGGCCTCCGTGCTGCTCGCCCTCGCCGTGATGGCCGTTACCGTCGTGCAGTTCAAGCTGTCCGATAAATGGGTATATTCGGAGTGAACGGAATGGAAAAGACAACGCATATCAAAAAGACGCCCGGTCGGATCGCCGCGCGCGTCGCCATCTATTTCGTGTTCGTCGTAACGGCGGTATCCACGATATTTCCTTATCTGTGGATGGTGCTGGCTTCTTTCAAAACGGGGCTGGAAATCACCACTTATCCCGAGCAGATATTCCCTGAAAATCCGAGCTTTGCCGCCTATGCGGACGCCTTTGGCAAGCTCAAACTCGGCACGGGGCTGAAAAATACGCTCGCTTTGGAAGTTTTTTCCGTGTTCTTCCCTCCGCTCGTCTCGGCGCTGGGGGCGTTTTCGTTCGCCAAGCTCGAACTGCCGTGCAGGCGGGTGCTGCTGCTCACGCTTTTGAGCAGTATGATGATACCCTATGCCGCGCTCATGCTGCCGCAGTACCAGATATGGCAGTCGCTGGGGCTGGTAAGCACGCTCTGGCCGCTCATCATACCGACTTTTTTCGGCGGCGCGCTCATGACCTTTTTCTTCGTGCAGTACATGCAGGGCGTGCCGAACGAACTGTTCGAGGCGGCAAAACTCGACGGAGCGGGATACGTCCGCCAGTTTTTCGCCATCTGCCTGCCGCTCATAAAGCCCGCGCTTACGGCGCAGATCGTCTTTTCGTTCGTCGGCACGTGGAACGATTATTTCATTCCGTCCATCTATCTCGACAAATCGGAGGTAAAGACCATACAGCTGCAGCTGCTTTCCCTGCAGATGCAGCAGAACAACCTGATGGATATGAACGTCGTCATGGCGGGTTCGGTGCTTTCGAGCATACCAATGCTGGCGGTATTTATCTTCTGTCAAAAATTTTTCATAGAATCGCTGGCCATTACGGGCATTAAAGGATAAAGGAGGAGAGTATGAGAAAAAAATTTGTTTCCGTGGCGGCGCTCGCCGTACTCGCCGCGGCTATGTTCTTCATGAGCTGCGCGTCCGACGGGTATCCGCACTATACGCCCGAAAAGGGCGCGGGAAACGGCGGATTCGACTTCCCGTCCAATTCCTATTCGGCGGACGTCGAGCTGGATGGCTATCTGACGGACGAACGCTGGCAGGCGGATGACGTCGTTTTGCTGGGTACGTGGGACGATTCCGACGTGGAAAGCGGCGCTTACGGCGCCATTGTCAACGACGTGAACGACTACGCGAACACAAAGCGCGCGGTCGGCAGAATGTTCCGCGGCGAAGTGGGCTTTCACTTCGGTTTCGAGGTGAAGGACGGTGATCTGGCGTATCTGAGTCTGGAGGACGGCGATCCCGCCATCTATACGGATAATATACTGATCAATCTCTGCACGGCGATTGACGGTTCCGAAATACCGATGTCGGACGATTATTACCTGTTGGTAACGGCGTTCGGCAACTACTGTTTCCGCCGCGGCGCCAACGCAGCGGGCATGTGGGGCGCATGGAGCGGCGTGCTCGATTACGAGGCCGCCGTGCATTACGCGGAGGACGGAGAAACGGCCGTCGGTTTCGGCGTGGAACTGGTCGTGCCCTACGAACAGCTCGGCCTCGGCAAAAACAGCCCGCTGGGCGTTACGTTCCGTTCTTGCGACAGGATGAGCGCCTCCAACTCGATGATAGAGCGGGAATGGTGGTGGAACGGCGGGACGCATCACTTCAACACGCCCAACGATTACGCGATATGGGGCGCGGATAACAAGTTGTATTCTTATTACGATTACAAGATGCCCGAAGTTACCGTGCGCGGAGCGGCCGTCGATTATGTGGATAACTCCGCTCTCGCGGGCATAACGATCGGCGGTTCTGCGGGCGGCAAACAGCTTTTTGCAACGACTGACGCCGCGGGGGAATTCGTATTCGAGGGCGTGGACCCGAACGCGGATATCGTGCTGACTGCGGCGGGAGACGCGCTTTTGAGCGAGCAGACCTTTACGCTGGACAAGGACGAACTGCGCGCGGCGAACGGCGGCGCTTACTCCTGCACGGCAAAGCTGCTCACCAAAAAGAACACGGTGTCGCAGACCTTCGGCGGCAGAATAACCACTATTAACGAAACGGGCGGTTCGGTGCCCGCCGTCGGCGCCAAAGTCAGCATAGGCGGGGCGGAGACCTTTACAGACGGCGACGGGCGTTATTCGCTGGAAACGACGTTCGACGAAGCCGTTCTTACGGCGGAGATAACTTTGGGCAGCGCCGTCGTAAGGCGGGAATTTGCGATCGCGGACGCGCTCGGCGGTCCCGTGGAATACGACGCGGAGCTTCCGAAGATGAGCGTGCTGCCCGATACGTTCGGCGCGGCGGGCGATATTGAAACGGCGCTCGGCTTTACGGCGGACGGACTGTACGTGTCCATGCGCGGCAAGGGGAGCACCAACGGCTACGGCGTGGCGTTCGATAAAACGGACGGCGACGGTACGGGCGGCAAAGTCGTTTTGTATCATTCCTTCGGTACGATGTGCGTAACGGGATTTTTGTCGCAGAGCTGGGATTACGCTCCGCCGGAAAACTTCGGCGTGCAGGCGGAAAAATATGCGGCGGGCGACGGCTATAACGTGTATACGTTCGTGATCCCCTACGACCTGATCGGCATAAGCTACGGCGAAAGCATAAAAATAGCGCCCTTTGAATATACGGCGGCCGGGCCGTTCGCCTACTATACCGATCCGAACGGAAACGAACTTTCCTTCGGCAGCGCGGCCGCGCTCGCGGTATATCCCGTGCTCGACAAAAACGGCGAAGTGGCTTTCGCCGAAGCCGACAAGGTTTTGTCGGCCTACGAGTTGGCGGCGTTCGGAAAGTCGCAGGCGGAAGCGAAATTCGAATTCGTTACGGGCGCGAAAAACGGCGTGAACGTAACCATAGAATATACGCCGACCGCAGGCGTGTTCGGTTTCGGCGTCATGTTCGGCAGCGCCGATAAAACGGCCGGGATCACCGACCTTTACGCCGTCGGGTTCGGCACGGTGGATCACCACGTCTACGGGGATTGGAACTGGCAGGGCAACTACGTGCCCGCCGCGCAGCTCGGCATCGCTGCCGCGGAAAGCGAGGCGGGGGACAGGGCGCGCGTAACGCTGTTTTATCCCTTTGAAACGCTGTGCGGCGAAAAGTATTCGCTCGGCATAGACGAAAACGCGGTCTCCGTATCCCTGCAGATGTTCGAATACGTTACGGACAATAGCGGCAATCTCTACGGAATATACAACTGTATCAACGTAAACGGCGCGCCCCTCGCGTTCGACACGGGCGCGGCAAACTTCCCCGTTTGGGAAATCAGGAGGGAAAACGCATGAAAGGAACCTTGAAAAGCATAATGAGCCTGGCGGTTTGCGGCGCGCTGGCGTTTACGGGGTGCGCTTCGGAAAAGAACGTGCCGCTCGGACCGATCGAAAACTGGACGGCGCCGGACTATAAAACGGAATATTACGACAATTACCAATACAATGCCTATTACAATCCCGAGGGGGCGGCGGAGCATCTGCCCGACCAGGGAGTGTACGGCTCGGGCAACGCCTTTATATTGCGCTACAACGGCATGTACTATATGTATATGGGATCTTCCAACTTCGCCTCTTCCTCTCTGCCCTGCTGGCAGTCGGAAGATCTGATGTTTTGGGAAAAGGTGGATAACGGCGTCAATCCCGAAGGTTTTATCGCGCAGGATCCCCGCCTCGCAAACACCTACCCGCCCTGCGTGAGGCAGTACAACAACGAATTTTTCATGTATCTTTACATCAAAAACGACGTGATCGAGCAGGGTAACTATATTCTGAAAGCGTCCTCGCCCGTCGGACCGTTCGACTTCGTTACGGATGAAAACGGCGATCCCGTGTGCTATACGATAGAGCAGACCAATCTCAATATCGACTGCGACGTGTTTATAGACGACAACGAGGACGTGTATTTCATGAGCGGGCATCAGGACAATTATTTTACGGGTATCCGCGCCTTTAAAATGCCCGATATGGAGAGCGTTTCCTACGGCGAAAACGATTATATCAATATCGCGGAAAGTTCGGTCGGCGGCTGGACGGAGGGCAACGGTTTTTTCAAGCGCGACGGCAAATATTACCTTATGTACACGGGTTCGAGCATTCTGAGTCCCGGTTATCTCACGCACTATTCCACGGCGGTCGGCGACGGCTGGAAGAGCGCGTTCGGCACGGACGCAAAGACGAACGCGCCCGGTTTCGAGCAGGGGCTTGACTGGCCGATGGGGTGCGAAACCGATCCCGAATTTTATTCGCTCGGCCACGCGACTTCTCTGCTCGGCCCCGATATGGACGGACTGTATTATCACTATTTCAGCGTGAACTCCTCCGGTCCGAACTGTTCTTTCGCGATCGACCGGCTGATTTTTAACGGCACGGGCATGGATTCCGCGCAGACGCAGTATCATTCCGTCAAACCCAGACGTCCCGAAATATATTCCTATGCGCCCGAAAGCGACGCCGCTTTTTCAGCGGGGAACGGTTCGCTCCTTTCCGCAAAGGAAACGGGAAGCACGTTCACCGCGGAATTCAACTTTACGGGCAAAAACATAAAATGCGTGATTTCCTATAAGGACGCGGCGAATTACGCCTACGTAAAGACCGACGTCGCGGGCGGAAAGATCGCGCTTTACACCGTGGAAAAGGGGACGGAGCGGAAGGCGGCGGAGGGAAATATCGTCCGCGCCTACGACGCGGAGAACCTGCTGCAAACGGTGCGCGTGGCGTACCGCGACGGCAGGGCGGACGTCTATTTCGACGACCTGCTGAAGATCGAAAACGCCGAAGCCGATCTCGGCGCGGGAAAATTCGGCTACCTTTTCGCGGGCGAAACGGATTTCGGGTATACGGCTGCCTCCTCGGTGGCGAAAGGCCTCAGCGACCAGGTGGAACCGAAACAGTCCTATATCAATATCGGGGCGGCGAGCTATCTGCCTGCGGGCGTGTACGAAAACTGCGGCTCTTCGTTCGGCAAGGGCGGCGGATATTCTGAAACGACGGAAGAGGACTACGGCGGGGAACACGTCGGCCTCGGCACGATGACATTAAAAAACAAGGGCGATACCGCTGTCTACCTCGTGGACTTCAAAGAGGAAAGGGCGGGCGGAAACGGCGGCTATTACGGCCTTTATATGACGCTCGGCAGAAATATGGCGGGCAAGACGTTCGGCGTGCGTGTGGACGGCGGGGAAATGTTCGTCCTCAACGTGCCGGAGGTTTCGCCTACGAGCGGGGAAGAACTCATAAAGACCTTTATCGCCGATCTGCCCGTCGGCAAGGGCGTGCGGCAGATCTCGTTCACCTGTCTCGGGGACGAACTGAGCTTCCATTCGTTCACCTTTGCGGAGAGCACGTCGCAGACATTCACCTATGAAAGCGACCTTTCTTCCGCGCCCGTTTCGGGCATGGAACAGCTCACGCTGTGGCGCTTTTCCAAAGAGGCGGGCGATCAGACGCCCTCGCTCGTATCGCGCGAAGGCGCCCGCTCTCTCGTTTACTTCGGCGGGGACGAGATGCACGATTACAAAGTGGAATGCGACTTCCGCATCAATACGGAAAGCATCTACACGGCGGGATTTATCCTGCACGGCGCGAGATATTCCAATTCCGCCTACGAAACGGAAGATTACAGATATATCCAGGGTTACTATATCGCTTTGAACAAACGCATGGTCAAGGTGGAAAAGCTCAATTATACGCATACGGACAGCGGTGCCGCCGCGGAACGGCTTTCTCTGGACATAGGCAAATGGCATCACGCGGAGATCACGGTGAACGGCAGCACGGTCAGAGCGGTCGTCACCAACGCGGAGGGCGTTTCCGAAACGGTGATGTTCACGGACGACGTCGCGTTCGTCGGCGGCAGGTTCGGGTTCTATTCCTCCGGCGCGTCCATGTCGTACAGAAATCTGAAGATCACGGGCTGACATGAACGGCGTGGTGTTGCTTTATCGGGATTTTTCTCCCGAATGGATAGACGTATTGAAGGATACGGGACTGAAAAAACTCGGCCTGCACGTCAATGCGCAGCAAAACAGCGTCGGGGAATTTCTCGGCTGGCTCGATCTCAACCGCCCCCTCGTGGAGCGGGCGGAGGAATGCGGGCTGACCGTCGAATATTACCTGCACGCCCTCGGGTATCTCATGCCCGCGGACTTCGCAAAGCGGAGGGAATACTGGCGTTCGGACGGTTCCGAACGGGTGCGCGGCTGTAACTGCTGTCCCTCTTCGCCCGCGCTGTTCTATGCTGAAAAAAACGCGGAAAGGCTGGCGGCGGGCCTGAAACAGCCTTCGCACGGCTATCATTTCTGGACGGACGACGATTTCGGACGGGACGTATCCTGTAAATGCGAACGGTGCCGTCCGCTCGGTCCCACGGCGCAAAATATGCTGCTGTACGGCGCGATGGCGCGCGGCGTAAGGAAATACGACGAAAAGGCGGCGCTTTCCTATCTCGTCTACGGGAACGAGGATATCGACGGAAAAGCGGGGGATATGGACGGTTTCTTCGTCGAATACGCGCCCTTTTTACGCAGGCACGATCTGCCGCTTTCGGCAAAGGAAAACGACTTTTACAGAAAAAGGGCGGTTTCGCTCGCGGCGCGGTTTCGGCCCGTCAGCGTGCTCGAATACTTTCTCAGCTTCGATTATCCGTCGTTCTGCCGCGGCGCTCAGTACGCGCGGGTGAAAGAGGACGTCGCCTTTTACAGATCGCTGGGCGCAAAGGACGTCATGACGTTCGCCGTGTTTCCCGAAAAAGACTACGTGAAAAAACACGGCTACGGCGGCATAGAGAGATACGCCGCCTTATGGAGGGATTGAAATGGACAATAGAGGAGTTATACTGCTCAATAAGGACTTTTCGATGGAATGGCTCCCTATTTTTAAGGAGTGCGGCATCAACAAAGTAGGACTTCATTCGCTGTACCGGTACGGCGGCATGGACGGGCACCTCAACTGGCTTTTGCGCGAGGAAACGCAGCGCGCGATCGCGGCGTTCGAGGAAAACGGCATCACGGTCGAACACGAACTGCATGCCGTCGATTGGCTTCTGCCGCGCTCTATGTTTAAAATACATCCCGAATGGTTCAGAATGAACGAGCATGGCGAGCGAACGGGGGATTGGAATTTCTGCGCCGGCAGTCGGGAGGCGCTGGAATTTATCGAAACTTCCGCCTATCAGCTCGCAGTTTTGCTCAGGCAGAGGTCGCATAATTATTATATTTGGAGCGACGACTGCCCGAACAGCGTCTGCTGCTGCGCGCATTGCAGAAATCTGAGCGGCGCAGATCAGAACATGATAGCTATGAAACATATTCTGAAAGGGCTGAAACGCTACGACGGGCAGGCGAAACTGAGTTTTCTTTCCTATCAGGATTCGCTCGCCGTGCCGACCGTTGCGCCCGATAAGGATATGTTTCTGGAATTCGCGCCCATCGGGCGCAACCATTTTGCGCCGATAAGCGGTGACGACGAAAAAAACGTCAAAAACAGAAAGATACTCGAAAATCTTCTGAAAATTTTCCCCGCGGACACCGCGCAGGTGCTGGAATATTTTCTCGACGTTTCGCTTTTTTGTCAATGGAAACGGGAAAACGCGGGGCCGTTGCAGCTCGACGAAGCGCGTCTGAGGGCGGATATCGCGTATTATCGTTCGCTCGGCATTAAAAGCGTTACTACTTTTTCGGGGTTTATGGACCGCGACTGGCTGGCGCGCTACGGCACGAAGGATATCGAACTATACGGCAAAGTGCTCAAAGAATTTTAGAAAACCGCCGCCGCGGTTGACATCTACCCGCCGTCGTGTTATTATAAAACATAAAGAATGTGAGAGGGCAAATTATGGGCAGAGTTTTCGTTTTGGGAAGCATCAACTGCGATCTCGTCATCCGCGCGCCGTATATGCCGAAAAGCGGGGAAACGCTTTCGGGCGGCGGCTTTATGATCAATGCGGGCGGCAAGGGCGCAAATCAGGCCGTGGCGTGCAGCAAGCTCGGCGCAGAAACGTATATGATCGGCGCGGTCGGCGACGATCCTTTCGGCGGCATTTGTTACGATTCGTTGCAAAAATACGGCTGTTCATGTAAGTTCGTCGAAAAACTTTCGGATACTTCGACGGGCGTCGCAAGCATCTGGGTGATCGATAACGATAACCGCATCGTGTTGGACGGCGGCGCGAACATGAAACTGAAAAAGGAAACCGTCGTCGGGATTATCGAAGAGGAATGTACGGCGGGCGACGTGCTCGTCTGTCAGTTGGAAATCGAAGCCGCGGTGGTGGAAGCTGCCATGCGCCGCGCTAAAGAAAAGGGAATGACGACTATTCTCAATCCCGCGCCCGCCGCGCCGCTCGGAAAGGGGATTTTATCCGCAACGGATATTCTCGTTCCCAACGAAACGGAAATGGAAATTTTGTCCGGACTGCCGACGGATACTACGGAAAATCTTATCCGCGCTTCGGCAAAACTGACGGATGGCGGCGTAGGGGAAATATTCGTAACGCTCGGTAAAAAAGGTTCGTTTTATTATAAAAAGGGCGAAACCGCAACGGCGGATATAGTTCCGATAAAGGCAGTTGACACCACGGCCGCGGGCGATACCACCATCGGCGCGCTTGCGGAACGGATTGCCGGAGGGCACGGCGTGAAAGAGAGTATGCGCTACTGCGCGGCTGCCTCCGCGCTGACGGTTAGCCGTCGGGGCGCGCAGCAGTCGATCCCCTGCAAAGAAGAGGTGGAAGACTTCCTGAAAAAGATAAATTAAGCCATGGCGAAAGCGAAAAGCAGAACGGAAACGGTCTGCTTTTTTATTTGTTTTATAAATATTTTTTATCGAAGCCGCGGCGTGGAATTTGCATAATTTCCGTGCCGTAGCCGTAAATTCGGGGTAAAAATATAAATAAATTTTATATAAGCATTAAATATGTCTAAAACATTGCAATTCAAAAAATTGTATGCTATAATTATCATGTTTAACTATAAAACCATATTAGATAAATTTCATACATTGTGAAATTTTAGTTTCGGGCAGACGAGAGATGGAAAAGAGGATATACTTAAGTTCACCGCACATGGGCGGCGAGGAAATGAAATACATCAAAGAAGCATTCGATACGAACTGGGTGGCGCCGTTGGGCAGGAACGTAGAGATGTTCGAAAAAGAGATGTGCGCATATACGGGGAGAAAGCAGGCGGTAGCGCTTTCGAGCGGCACTGCGGCCATTCACCTGGGACTGAAATATTTAGGCGTAAAAGAAGGGGATATCGTCTTTTGCTCTTCCTTTACGTTCAGCGGAAGCTGTAACCCTATCGCATATTTGGGCGCGAAACCTGTGTTTATCGACAGTGATTACGAAAGTTATAATATGAGTCCCGCCGCTTTGGAAAAAGCATATGAAAAATATCCCGCCCCGAAAGCGGTGGTCGTAGTCAACCTTTACGGGCAGCCGGCGAATTATGAAGCGATACTAAAAATCACAAGATCGCACGGAACGCCCGTACTTGAGGATTCGGCGGAAAGCCTCGGCGCGACTTACAACGGCGTGCAGACGGGGAATTTCGGAGATATCTCGATCTTTTCATTCAACGGGAATAAGATCATCACGACGAGCGGCGGCGGCATGCTGATGTGCGACGACGAAAAAACGAAGGAAAAAGTTCTTTTCTGGGCGACGCAGTCGCGGGAAAAATTCCCGTGGTATCAGCATGAAGAGATCGGATATAACTACCGCATGAGCAACATCTGCGCGGGAATAGGCCGCGGACAATTGCTTGTTCTGGACGAAAGGGTAAAGCAGAAACGGCGGATCCATGAGATATATGAAGAAGAGTTCAAAGACAACCCGTATATAACGTTGGTGCCGAAATTAAAAGGCGCGGAACCGTCGTACTGGCTGACGGGCGCGACTTTGACGAAAGATGCGAAAGCGACGTTTATGGACGTGATTGAAGCTTTGGCTGAGAATAACGTTGAAAGCCGCCCGGCATGGAAGCCGATGCACACGCAGCCGGTATTCAAAAACTGCGATTTCGTTTCTCATTTAGAGAAAGGGAGCGTTTCGGAAGATCTTTTTTCAAGAAGCATATGCCTGCCCAGCGACAGTAAGATGACGGAAGAAGAAGTCCGTTATGTCGCAAAAATCGTCAACGATACGGTGCTTGGAAAACAAAAATCATGAACGAAAAGAAAAACATAGAAACAGAATGCAGTGCGGCAGAAAAACAGAATTATATAAAAGTCAAAAAACCGAATTTGTGGAAGAGGTTTGTAAAGCGAAGCTTCGATATATGTTCTAGCGGAATAGCGATCGCAATATTGGTGCCGTTTTTTCTGATATTTACGCCGATCGTCGCGATCGCGATGAAAGGGAATCCGTTTTTCGTCCAACCGAGACCGGGAAAAAACTGCAAGATTTTCCGGATGATCAAATACCGTACCATGACGAACGAAAAAGATGAAAACGGTAATCTTTTGCCGGATGAAGTCAGATTGACGAAATTCGGAAAGTTGATGAGAAAATTATCGGTAGACGAACTGCCCGAGCTCTTCAATATATTTATCGGGCAAATGAGTGTTGTTGGACCGCGTCCGTTATTAATTCAATATTTACAACTATATAATGACTATCAAAATCAAAGACATTTAGTGCGTCCAGGATTAACAGGTTTAGCGCAAATTAGTGGTCGCAATGCAATTTCTTGGGAAGAAAAATTTGATAAAGATATTG
>UQZE01000043.1 GCA_900545325.1 uncultured Eubacteriales bacterium | reverse complement strand
CGTCTTCCATGCAGCCTTTTCCGAAGTAAAGGTCTCTCGGTAAAGTAAATCTTGCCATTTGTGTTACAACTCCTTTTATAAAATGTATTTTATTTTTCCGCGGGACGCCGCGTTAAAATAACTTTGTTATTTCGCGGAAGCCGCGTAAAATACTTAATTACCGCGCGTCAGTCGTAATAGACTTCCACGTTTTTGCCCATGGCGGCGAGGTTCTTCGACAGGCTTTCCACGAGTTTCAGTTTCATGGTCGTGTCGATCGGCAGCCCCTGGTGCGCCTTGTTTATGCTCTGCCCTACGTAAAAGGTGATGTCGCTCGCCTCTTCGAAAAGCACGTTCGCAAGCAGGCTGGCTCCGTCCTTTTTGGTGAAGTATTTGGGCGCCAAGTCGCACGGCGAAAGGTACTTTTCCGAAAGCTCCAAAAGCCTTCTCAGCGTGAGCACGCCTTCCGTCGTAAGGTCTATCCCCTCTATATAGCCGATAGGCGGCACGTCTTTATCGGGAAAATCAAACCGCGCCTCCACCTTTTTGCCGAGGTAACGCGCCACGATCTGCGAACTCGTTCCGCCGCAGACCACCTTTTTCCCCTCTCCGCCCAAAAAACGTTCGATATAAAAATCGTCCTTGTTTTTGTCTACGGGCGGCCCCACCATAATGCTGACGGGCAACGCCTTTCGCACTCTGACGGCGAGGACCGTAGTATCGTCGCCCGGCTTATCGAGATAGAGGTCGTTGCAGGCCGCCGCGAGCAGCCACGCCACGCAGCGGGCGCTCATGGAAGGCTTGACCGTGCGGTCAAGATAGGCCTTTACGTCCGCCCTCTGCCAGCCGAAGTTCATGGTCATGCCTATTCCCGCGTGGATGACGCCGTCGCTCATGGTAACTACGACGTCCCCTTCCTGCAGCGCAAGGTCGCTCTTATAAACCGTCTTTCCGCAGACGGAAAGAGTTTCCCGCTCGAAATCGCGGCACTTGCAATCCCGGATCAGAATGGCGGCGGGGTTGTCGAATTCGAAGAGCCACCCCTTGCCCTCCTCCGTCATGTGAATGACCGTAAAGGTGGAATACGCCACGCCGCGCACCTTGCATACGGGCAGGCTCTGCAGAATGGTTTCCACGCAGTCGTTGATGTCGATATCCTCGCTGACCATGGTGCAGAGGATTTTGGAAGTGAGCGTGGCGAGTATATTCGCCTTTACGCCGCTGCCCAGCCCGTCCGCCAGGACGAGCGTGGTCGTCTTTCCGTTCTTCCGCACCTCTACCTTGTCGCCGCAAAGCTCCTCGTTCTTTTTGTTGAGCGAAGTATATCCGCTTTCCAGTCGGAGCTCGTTCATTTTTCTTCGCCGCCCTCCTGCAAAGTCTTTTTCAGTTTGAGCAGGGCGACCTTGGTTTCCGCCGTCGTTTCCCCCAGCAGGGAGGCGATCTCCTGCGCCACGCGCATTTGCTTTTTGATGACTTCGTCCGTGGTGGTGAGCGTTTCCAGCTTGACGGCGTTCAGCTTTTCGTCGTAATCGGCCTCTTCGGTGATGTCCTTCATGACGCCGAAAAGAACTTTCTGCTTGGCGAGCAATATGACCGAAAGTTCTATTGTCTTGCCCGTCTTTTCTATCTTTATCTTTTTATTGTGAACGTCCTTTCCCTCTTCGAGCGCGAGCACGAACTCCGTGGGATTCATGAAGTCGAACGCCGCGCGGCCCTTGACGTCCTTTTCGGCGATACCGAAAATTTCCTTGGCCTTGAGGTTGATCTCGGTGATGTTCATGTCGTTGTCCAGAAGCACGATGCCGTTGGGACTGTTCTGAATGATCTCGTACGACATGGACTCCGCCTTTTCGCGCATATACGGCAGACACATCTCTATTTCCGCATAGCCGTTGGCGACCGCCCATGCCTTTTCGCGGCAGCTGTTGTAGCCGCACGCGCCGCAGTTGAGTTCGTCGCTCTTTTTCGTCTTGCCCGTGCGCGCGAGGATTTCCGCTATCTCGCGTTCGCTCGGAATACGGTCGTCCGGACGCATGCGCTTATATTCCCGCGCGAAACTCACGCCGTCGGGCGTTTCTATTTTGCGGGAAACTTTATTTTCAAGATCCTTGTTTGTATATTTTCTGATCGCCGCGTTGGCCTTGACCGCGCTGCCCTTGTGGATTAAACTGCACGGACCGTTGACGCAGGCGTATTCGCAACTGTTGAGTTCGAGAAACATGCCCGAAAGCGAACCTATGTTTTCCAGCACCTCGCGGCACTTGTCCGCCCCGTCCACTGCAACGTATTCGTAGCCGTCCGCGTATTTGTCGAACGACTTGATGATGCCTCGGCTGATGGGATAATATTTCGCCCTGTTCACGTCGCCGCCGCCGTCCGCCGCAAAGCGCGCGATATTCTTCACGTCCACGCCCTTTTCCTCGAAAAAGCGCTTTAAATCCTCGAAGGTGAGCACGCCGTCCACAATGCCGCTTTCCCTGCCCTCCCGCTTTTTCGCGATACACGGGCCGATAAACACGACCTTAGCCTGCGGGCGCGCGGCTTTCAGCATTTTGACGTGCGCCAGCATGGGACTGTCCACGGGCGCGAGGAACTGCAGCGCTTCGGGGTAATAAAGCTGGATCATGCGGTTGACCGCAGGGCACGCGGAAGTGATGAAGTTGGCGTATTTTCCCGACTTCAAAAGTTTTTCGTATTCCTGCGTAACGACGTTCGCGCCGACCGCCGTTTCCTCCGCGTCGGCAAAGCCGAGCTTGCCGAGCGCGATCTTCATCAAAAGAAAATCGTCGATTTCGAAACTCGACACGAAAGAGGGCGCCACGCTCGCGACGACCTCCGCCCCCGACGACAAAAGGGCTTTCACCTCGTCGAGTTCGGTATGTACGCGCTTGGCGTTCTGCGGGCACACCTCCGTGCATTTGCCGCAGAGTATGCAACGCCCCGCGATGATCTGCGCCTGGTGGTTGATGACCTCTATGGCCTTGACGGGACATTCCCGCAGACATTTATAGCAGTCCTTACATTCTGCGTTTTTGAATTCAAGATAATTCAGCATAGTTCCCTGCGGATAACCGCCCTTTTCAGCCTATCAGCCGCACGACGATCTCGTTGAAAAAATCCGTCGCTTCCTCGGGCTTGACGGCATAATATTCGTCGTCCACGAGCACGCTGACGCCGTCCTCGTTGCAGCGGCCGACGCAAAACGTGCCGCCGAGGTCAACCTCGCCTTTGAGGTTGTTTTCCGCGATCAGGCGCTGAAACTCCTCCACTACCTGCCTTGCGCCTTTGATATGGCAGGAACTTCCTATGCAAACCGTAACTTTGACCATTGTTTTTCCCCTTGAAACCTATTCGTAATCGACAACGTCGATCCAGCGCAGCAGGAATTCCCGCTCTTCCTTTTTATCTTTCGTCAGCTGCGAAGCGGCCACGATGGGTATCCACTTCTGCACGTACTGTTTCGCCGTGTCGCTCTTTTTGCAGAAGAGTTCCAGGTACTTTTCGGCGTGTTCCTTTTCCCCCGCCAGATAAAACAGCAGGTAAGTGCGGGCGACGTCCGCAGAGGCGTTGCCCTGCGTGGCGTGCGACCAGTCGAGAATGAAAGGCTCGCCGTCCCCCTCCCGCAGAATGACGTTGCTCGGATTGAAATCGCCGTGGCACACCTTGTTGTGTTTGGGCATGGCTTCCAGACGGGTATGCAGGTCGTAACGGGTGGTGGCGTCCAGACCCGTTTCGTCTATCTTGCGGTTCATTTTATCCTTGAGTTTATTGAGGAGCGGGCATTTTTGCGCGAACACCTTCAGCTGCAAGTCCACGAACAGTTCGAGATATTCGCCGTATCTGTCCGGATTTTCCTTCATGAGCGTTTCCAGCGTCTTGCCGGGGATATACGTATTGACGATGGCCCACTTGCCGTCGACCATCGTTACCGCCTGTATCTTCGGGATATTTAGGTCGGTTTCCTCCACGCGCGCCTGGTTGAGCGCTTCGTTCAAAACGTTCGCCTTGGAATATTCCTTATCGAACACCTTGACGACGTTGCCGCCGTCGCGGTAAACGGTCTTTGCGGTGCGCACCGCGATTATTTTTTTGAGTTCCATGATTTTCCCATCCTTATTTCACGGCTTGTTTTCTGCCGTAGTAAGCGTTCAGATACATTTCGCGGATCTCGCTCATCAGCGGATAGCGCGGATTTGCGCCCGTACACTGGTCGTCGAACGCCTGTTCGGTCATTTCGTCCAGCGTATCGAGAAAGCGCTTTTCGTCCACGTTGTAATCGGCTATGGTCTTCTTGATGCCGATCTTTTCTTTCAGTTCGTTTATCTTGCCGATCAGCCCCTCCGTCTTTTCCGCGTCCGTCTTTCCCTTTACGCCCAGGCTCTCCGCGATCTCCGCGTACCTTCTGAGCGCGTGCGGGTACCCGTACTGCGGGAAGGTGCCCATTTTGGCGGGCGCTTCGCTGGAATTGAAACGAATGACCTGTTCGATCATGAGCGCGTTCGCCACGCCGTGCGGCAGATGGTGGAAAGCGCCCAGCTTGTGCGCCATGGAGTGGCATACGCCGAGGAAGGCATTTGCGAACGCCATGCCCGCCATAGTGGCGGCGTTGGCCATTTTTTCGCGCGCGGCGGGGTCGTTCGCCCCGTTATCGTAAGCGCGGGGCAGATATTCGAATATCACTTTCAGCGCCTGCAAAGCCAGCCCGTCGGTATAATCGGTCGCCAACATGGAAACGTAAGCTTCGAGGGCGTGCGTTACGGCGTCTATGCCCGAAGCGCTCGTCAGCCCCTTGGGCGCGTTCATCATCATGTCCGCGTCCACGACCGCCATTTTCGGCAGCAGTTCGTAATCGGCGAGCGGGTATTTCACGCCCGTGCGCTCGTCCGTGATGACGGCGAACGGCGTTACCTCCGACCCCGTGCCCGCCGAGGTCGGCACGGCGATAAAATACGCCTTTTCGCCCATCTTCGGGAAGGTGTACACCCTCTTTCTGATATCGACGAAACGCATCGCCATATCCATAAAATCGGCCTCGGGGTGTTCGTAGAGCACCCACATGATCTTGCCCGCGTCCATCGCCGAACCGCCGCCCACCGCGATAATGACGTCCGGTTTGAATTCGAGCATCCGTTTCGCCCCCTCCCTGGCGCAGGCCAGAGTCGGGTCGGGCGCCACGTCGAAGAATACGGCGTGCGAAACGCCCATTTCGTCGAGCTTGTCGGTAATGCCCTTTGTGTAGCCGTTTTCGTAAAGGAAGGTATCCGTTACGATAAACGCGCGTTTTTTATGCAGGACGGTCTTAATTTCGTCGAGCGCGACGGGCAGACAGCCCTTTTTGATATAAACCTTTTCGGGCGCACGGAACCAAAGCATGTTTTCCCTCCTCTCCGCCACGGTCTTGATATTGAGCAGATGTTTCACGCCCACGTTTTCCGAAACGGAGTTGCCGCCCCAGGAACCGCACCCGAGCGTGAGAGAGGGCGCGAGCTTGAAGTTATACAGATCGCCGATCCCGCCCTGGGAGGACGGCGTGTTGACGAGTATGCGGCAGGTCTTCATGCGGGCGGCGAATTCCGCCAGCTTTTCCTGTCCGCGAACGGTATCGAGATAGACGGACGACGTATGGCCGAAACCTCCGTCCGCAATGAGTTTTTCCGCCTTGGAAAGCGCGTCCTCAAAGTCGCGGGCACGGTACATCGCCAGAACGGGCGACAGCTTTTCGTGCGCGAACTCTTCGGACAGCTCCACGCTCGTAACTTCGCCGATAAGGATTTTCGTTTCCTCCGGCACGGTTACGCCCGCAAGCGCGGCGATGGTATGCGCCTTCTGCCCCACGATCTTGGCGTTCAGCGCGCCGTTTATGATGATGGTCTTTCTGACCTTTTCCGTTTCTTCGGGATTCAGAAAATAACATCCGCGCGCGGCGAATTCCCGCTTCGCCTCGTCGTACGCCTTGTCGAGCACGATGACCGATTGTTCCGAAGCGCAGATCATGCCGTTATCGAAAGTTTTGGAATGGATGATCGAATTGACGGCGAGCACGACGTCCGCGCTGTCGTCTATAATGGCGGGCGTGTTGCCCGCGCCCACGCCGAGAGCGGGTTTACCGCTCGAATACGCGGCCTTGACCATGCCGGGGCCGCCCGTGGCGAGAATGGTATCCGATTCCTTCATGAGAAGATTGGTCAGTTCGAGCGACGGTACGTCTATCCAGCCGATAATCCCCTCGGGAGCGCCCGCCGCCACGGCCGCTTCACACACGATGCGCGCCGCCTCGATGGTGCTCTTTTTCGCCCGCGGGTGCGGGCTGATGATGATGCCGTTGCGCGTTTTGAGCGAGATGAGCGTTTTGAATATCGCCGTGCTCGTCGGGTTTGTCGTGGGAATGACCGCGCCGATCACGCCGATCGGTTCGGCTATTTTTTTCACGCCGAACGCCCTGTCCTCCTCGATGACGCCGCACGTCTTTACGTCCTTATATTTGTTGTAGATATATTCCGCGGCGTAGTGATTTTTGATGACCTTGTCCTCCGCTACGCCCATACCCGTTTCCTCCACGGCCATTTTCGCCAGGGGGATACGGCTTTTGTTCGCGGCGGAAGCCGCCGCGAGGAATATTCCGTCCACCTGTTCCTGGGTGAACAGGGCGAATTCCGCCTGCGCCGAACGCACTTTCGCGAGTTCTGCCTCCAGCGCTTCCACGCTGTCGACGACATAGTTTCTTTTAAGCACCGTTTTCCTCCTTTATTTTTCGGAAAGCAGCAGTTCTTTCAGCTGCTTTGAAAGCACCGCCAGCGACGACGCCATGTTTTCGTTTTTGACCGCCACATTTTCGGGCACGATGATATATGCGGGCGAAAAATTCCAGATCGCGCGTATTCCCGCCGCGATAAGCTTGTCCGCCGTTTCCTGCGCGCACTCCTTCGGCAGCGTGATGATGCCGATCTTGATGCCCAGCCTGCGGATGAGATTTTCCATTTTATCCACGCCGAACACCTTTTTGCCCGCCACTTCCCTGCCTATGAGCGCGGGATCGAGGTCGAAGCCCGCTACGATTTTGAAGCCGTATTCTTCAAAACCTTTGTACGCCATGAGCGCCTTGCCCAGATGCCCCACGCCGACGAGAACGGCGTCGTTCACGTCGTTGCCGAGATAGTTTTCCAGCACGGCGACGAGATCTTTCGTCATATAGCCGACTTTGGGTTTGCCCGCGTCGCTGATGCAGGCCAAATCCTTTCTCACCTGCACTTCTCCCAGCCTGAGCGCGTTTGCGAGCGTCGTCGCGGAAATGTATTCGGGCGCCTCCGGCATGGATTTCAGAAAATTAAGATATATCGGGAGGCGTTGCAAAGTCGCCTTGGAAATCGCCGTCGTCATCGTTCTCTCCTTTTCATCGTAGACATTTTAACACATTTTTATCCCGATGTAAAGTATTTTTTCTTATTCAATAAAACATTATCGATAAATATTTACCGAATACCCGAAATATCACGTTTCATAATAATCAAGCGCCCCCGAAGGCGCGCTTAAAAAAGTCTTTCATTATTCTGCGTCCGCTTCCGAGGGGAGTTCTTCCGCCGGCAGATCCTGCTTTTTGCGGCGCTTGCTCAGTTTTACGTTGGCGCCCATGGTATCGGAAATATCCGAAATGGTAACGAACGCGTTTTCGTCCGCCGCGGAGATGATGGTTTTCAGACGGGCGATTTCAAAGCGGTTCACCACCACGTAGATGACCTTTTTGCCGAGATCGGAATAATACCCGTGCGCGTCGAAAATCGTGATGCCGCGCCCGAAATAATCGCTGATGCTCTTGAGCAGCGTATCGGGATTTTCGGTGATGATCATCACGGCTTTCGCCTTGTCCAGACCGTCTACGATAAAGTCCACGGCTTTCAACCCCACCGCGTAGGAAATGATGGAATAGAGCGGCAGTTCCCACGAATCGAACAGAATGCCGCACACGACGTACAAAACGACGTTGAATATCATGACGAAGGTGCCGACCGTGAGGTTGAGCTTTTTGGCAAAAACGAGCGACATGACCTCCACGCCGTCGATCGCCCCGCCCGAACGGATGGTGAGCCCGCTGCCGATGCCCGAGATCAGCCCGCCGAATATCGACGAGAGCAGAAGGTTCGCGCCCGTGATGGGGCTTACACCCTCGCCGATGACGGGAAAGACGGCCTGGAACACCGCGGACATCGCGGAATACACCGCAATCGCCCACAGCGAGGACAGCAGCATCTTTATCCCCAGCCGCTTCCACGCGAAGAGGTACACGGGGAAATTGAGTATGATCAGCCAGATGCTGAGCGCGAGCGGCGTGATCTGCGCGAGCAGCATGCTCGTGCCCGAAAAGCCGCTGTCTATGAGCTGCACGGGCAGCAAAAAGACCGTTACGCCGAAAGCGTTGATCGTGCCCGCGAGCGTCAGGAACAAGTACCTGATTACTTCCCTTTTAATAATCCCCTTACCATGCAAAAGTATTCCCTCCTATATCCAGAAACGCGAGCACCTTTTTCAAAGGGATCGCATAGCCTTCGACGAACTGTTCGCCGCCGTCCCCGTCCTCGTTGACCGCGCCCGCGAAATTTACGCCCACGATTTCGAGCCGTTCGTTCAGCAGCATGCCGCCGCTCGATCCCTGGTGGGTGATCGCCGTATGGCACACGACGGGATAGGCGACGCTGCTCGACGAAACTTCTTCCGAAAGTTGCACCGTGGAATAGCCGCGCACCCTGCCGAGCGTAACCGAATTGAACTTGCCGTCGGGCGCGCCGACCGAAGCGACCACGTCCCCCGTATCGGGATTATCGTCCGCAAATCCGATGATTTTCAGTTCGGGATATTCCCCCGCAATATCCTCCTGCGCGGGAAATTTCACGACCGCGAGATCGTCCTCCGCGGAAGAGTCCACCACGCTGCCTTCGTACATATTGCCGTAACAATCGTACACGATCATGGTGTATTCGGGAAATTCGGGATCTTCGGCGACTACGTGATTGTTGGTGAGCGCGTAATACCAACCCGCCTCCTGTTCATATATCACGCCGCTCCCCTGCGCGATATACGCCTGGCTGAGAGGGCCCGCGCCGCGCGAATAGACGATCTCTATTTTCACGCTGCCCTTGACCGCCGTTTCGCTGAGCGAATTGATGAAGTCGAGATATTCCGACCTGTTGACGTTGAGCGTGCACGCCGAAAACCCCAGCGCGAGCGCGGCGGCCAAAACGGCGGCGAGTAATCTTTTTTTCATTTTATTCTCCGAAAATCATACTTCGGACACGAGTATTTCCATCGAGCCGTCCACGGCGAACGCGCCGTAAGCGGCAGGGACGAAGAACGTGTCCCCTTTTTTTGCGGGACGGCCGCCCACGCTTCCGCTCCCCGAAAGCACGGTAACCGCCTTGAAACTCTTTTCGTCGGCGGTAAATTTCTTTTCGCCGCCGACGACGTATTTCGCCACTTTGAAATATTTACATTCGCCGATAAGCTTTCCGCCGTTGTAGTCGGCGTTCAGCGGATCGTAGACGAATTTTGAAAGGTTCGCCACTTTTTTCGCCTTGTCTACGTGCAGTTCCCTGCCCTTACCGTTTTTATCCTTTCTGCCGTAATCGTATACGCGGTAGGTGAGATTGCTGTTCTGCTGTATCTCGGCGATCACGCAACCCTTGCCTATGGCGTGCACCGTGCCCGCCCCGATAAAGTAATGTTCGCCCTTTTTCACCTTGAAAAAGTTCAGCAGATCGAGGACGGTGCCCTCCTCTATCGCTTTGCCGAATTCCTCCGCCGTAACGTCCTTTCCGAACCCGAGATAAATCCCCGCGCCCTCCTCCGCCTCCGCGATATACCACATTTCGGTCTTGCCGAACTGACCTTCGTTTGCGAGCGCGTATTCGTCCGAGGGGTGCACCTGTACGGAAAGGTTGTCTTTCGCGTCGATAAATTTAATCAGAATGGGAAAAAACGGAAAGCGCGCGGCGTTTTCGCCCCAGTCCCGCTTTGTCGCGACGTCTTTGAGCAGCCTGCCGTCCGCAAGCCTGCTCGGACCGTCGGGATGAAAGGAAAGCTCCCAGCTTTCCGCGATGCGGTCCTTATCGCTCGTCTTTCCGTATTCTCTGAGTTTGTTTCCGCCCCAGATGTAATCCTTCGTTTCGGGGTAAAGTTTTTCGATATCCATTTGCGGCCTCCTGAAATTTTATGTGCAAATCTTGCGATTTATACTTTAAAATGCATAAAGCACGGCCGTGGCCGTGCTTTTATTATACACTGAAAGCGCGCGATTTTGCAAACGTTTGCGGAAAAGAAACCGCAGATAAAACAAAATTTACCGTTATTTTACCGAAGGCGGTCGATCGTTTGCAGCGTTTCGCAGTATATGCATTTATGTTTGCCGTTTTCTTCCCGTTTTTTATAGAGGGGCGCGAGAGGCTCGGCGTGCGATATGCATTTTTTGTTTATGCATCTGCAGCCCGCAACGGTTTCCTCCCGTCCGACTTCCCCGCCCTTTTCGGAAACGACTTTCAAAATGAGCGCCATGCGCATGAGCTTGCCGTTCATCGTCTGGCGGAAATACGCCGCGCGCGGATCGTCGTCTACGTCCTCGGCGATCTCGTTGACGCGCGGAAGCGGATGCAGGACGACTGCGCTCTTTTTCGCAAGTTTCATCTTTTCCGCAGTCAGTACGTAACAATCTTTTACGCGCCCGTATTCGCTCTCGTCGTCGAAACGCTCTTTCTGCACGCGCGTCATATAGAGCACGTCGAGCACGGGCAGGGCGGCCTCAAGGGCGGGGATCTCTTCATACCGCGCGCCCGCGTTTTTCAGCGTTTCCAGCATGTAGTCGGGCAGGCGCAGCTCTTCGGGCGAGATGAGCACGAATTTCACCCCCTCGTAGCGCAGCATGGCGTTGATGAGCGAGTGGACGGTGCGCCCGTATTTGAGATCGCCGCACAGGCCTATGGTGATGCCGTCGAACCTGCCGACTTCGCGGTGTATGGTAAGAAGGTCGGCAAGCGTCTGCGTGGGATGGCAATGGCCGCCGTCCCCCGCGTTGATCACGGGCACGGGCGATTTCAGCGCCGCCGCGTACGCCGCGCCTTCGCAAGGATGGCGCATGGCGATTACGTCCGCATAGTTGCCGACCACGCGCACCGTGTCTTTCAGCGTTTCGCCCTTTGCCGCCGAGGAACGGCTCATATCCGCGCAGCTGATCACGCTGCCGCCCAGCTCGATCATGGCGGCCTCGAAGCTCATACGCGTCCTCGTGCTCGGCTCGTAAAAGAGGGTGGCGAGCTTTTTTCCCGCGAGAATATGCGCGTATTTTTCGCGGTGGGCGGCGATATCCTCCGCCACGGAAACGAGCGACGCCACCTCCTCCACGCCGAGATCGGTTATATCGAGAATATGGCGCATGCGCTCACCCCCTCGCTATCCAGCTTTCGTCCGACGGATTATCGCGGAATTTCAAAAGGCGGGCCTTGTCCTCCTCCTTGATGTACCCTTCTTCGGCGGCGACTTCGGCCAAAACGTCGAGATCGCACAGGCTGACGTTTTTCACGTCGGCTGCGGCAAGGCGATCTATCCCCTTTTTCATGCCGTACGTGAATATGCTGACCACGCCGAGCACCTCCGCGCCCGCGTTCCTCAGCGCGTCGACCACCTCGATCACGCTGCCGCCCGTGGAGATAAGATCCTCCACCACCACGACCTTTTCTCCCTTTTCGAGCCTGCCCTCGATCTGGTTGGTTCTGCCGTGGTCTTTCGCGCCGCTCCTCACGTATCCCATCGGGAGTTTCATGAGATGTCCGCAGATGGCCGCGTGGGCGATGCCAGCCGTGCTCGTGCCCATGAGAACTTCCGCTCCGGGATAATTTTCCTTGATCAGCTGCACCAGCCCGTTTTCCACGTCGTTTCTCACGTGCGGGGCGGTCAGCGTCAGGCGGTTGTCGCAGTAGATCGGGCTTTTGATGCCGCTGGCCCAGGTGAAAGGTTGGTCGGGGCGCAGGAACACCGCGCCGATGGAAAGTAAATCTTTTGCAATCAGTCTTTTCATGTATGTAACTCCTTAACCGAGAAATTCTTTCAGCGCTCTTTCGTAAGCCGCCGCGGGATCGGCCGCCGCGGTGATCGGGCGCCCCATCACGATATAATCCGAACTGAGTTCGGCCGCTTTCGCGGGCGTGGTAACGCGCACCTGGTCGCCCTTTTCCTCGTCGGAAAAACGCACGCCGGGCGTAACGGTGAGAAAGTTTTTGCCGCATACGTCATGCACTTTTCCCGCCTCCAACGGCGAACAGACAACGCCGTCCAGCCCCGCTTTCGCGGCGTTCGCGGCGTAGTGCATAACCACTTTGTCGATAGGTTCCCTGATGAGAAGGTCGCGCTCCATCGCCTCCTGCGAAGTGCTGGTGAGCTGCGTTACCGCGACGAGCAGAGGGCGCGTGCCGTCCTCCCTCGTAAGACCTTTGAGCGCGGCCTCCATCATGGCGACGGTGCCGCCCGCGTGCAGGTTGCACATATCTACGTCGAGCCGCGACAAGACGTTCATCGCCTTCATCACGGTGTTGGGAATATCGTGCAGTTTCAGATCGAGAAAAATTTTATGCCCGCGCGCCTTGATCTCTTTCACAATCGCGGGCCCTTCGGCGTAAAAAAGCTCCATGCCTATTTTGACATAAGGTTTTCTGCCGCTGAACTTATCGAGGAACGCGAGCGTTTCCTCCCTGTTTTTGAAATCGAGTGCGATGATAACGTCTTTCATTTATGCGCTTCTCCTATTATTTCGCTTAATTTCCGCACGCCGTATTTTTGCATGACGCGCGGAAGATCTTCGATAATTTTTTTGCAGGCGTACGGATCCACGAGGTTTTCCGCGCCCACTTCAACGGCGCTTGCGCCCGCGAACATCATTTCGAGCACGTCCTCCGCCGTGGCGACGCCGCCCATGCCGATAATGGGGATATTCACCGCCTCGTATGCTTCGTAGACCATTCTGAGCGCGACGGGAAAGACCGCCCGCCCCGAAAAACCGCCCTTTTTGTTGGCGAGGACGGGTTTTCTCGTCTTCAAACCGATGCGCATGCCGAGCAGGGTGTTGATGAGCGCCAGCCCGTCCGCGCCGCCGCGTTCCGCCGCCCGCGCCGTTGCGGCGATATCGGCGACGTTGGGCGTGAGTTTTACGTACAGCGGCTTTCTGACGGCGGACTTCACCGCGCGGGTAACTTCCTCCACCTTTTCGGGTTCCACGCCGAAACTCATGCCCCCCGCGTGCACGTTGGGACAGCTGACGTTGAGTTCGATAAGGCCGATCTGTTCTTCCCTGTCGAGCAGGGCGGCGGTATAAACGTATTCTTCCACGGAAAAACCGCTCACGTTGGCGATCGCCTTTTTGCGGAACACCTTTTTTAATTTCGGCAGTTCTTCGCCCACCACTTTTTCCACGCCCGGATTTTGTAAGCCCACGCTGTTCAAAAGCCCCTCCGTACATTCCGCGATGCGCGGCGTGGGGTTGCCGAAACGCGCTTCCTTCGTAGTGCCTTTGAGCGCTATGCTGCCGAGTATGTTTATATCGTAAAAATCGTTGAATTCGTAGCCGAACCCGAACGTGCCGCTCGCGGGGATAACGGGGTTATCCAAGACGAGCCCCGAAAGGGTTACCTCGGTATTTACCATATTATCTCCTCCTTTTTGAGCACGGGGCCGTCCTTGCAAATCCGCTTGCTGCCGTATTTGGTCTTGCAGCTGCAGCCCATGCAGGCGCCGAATCCGCACCCCATGCGCTCTTCAAAGGAATATTCCCCGCCGCCGTCGAACGCGCCGTAAACGGCTTTGAGCATGGGTTCGGGACCGCAGGCGTACACGTAGGAATGTTCTTTTTTCACCGCCGTAACGAACCCCTTCACCCCGTAGCTGCCGTCCGCCGTGGCGACGGTAACGTCGGCGCCGAGCGCGCGGAATTCCTCTTCGTAAAATATTTCGCTTTCGGTATTGAAACCGAGAATGACGGAAACCTTTTTTCCCGCCGCGAGCAGTTTTTTCGCAAGGTTATAAAGGGGCGGCACGCCCACGCCCCCGCCGATGAGCAGAGGTTTATCGCCAGCCGCAGACAGGTCGTAACCGTTGCCCAGCCCCGTGAGGATGTCGAGCGGCTGCCCCGCGGACATGGCGCTCATCTTTTCCGTGCCACGTCCCACGACCTTATAGATGATTTTTAGAAAGTTTTCGCCGTAATCGCATACCGAGATCGGACGGCGCAGGAACAGTCCGTCTATTTTGACATTGACGAACTGCCCCGCGTTTTTTATGCCCGACGTGTCGCCCGCAAGCGTCATTTCGTACACGTTCTGCGCGATTTTTTTGTTTGTGAGTACAGTAAACATTTCACTCTCCGTCTATCGTGGAAATCGTGATGGTTATTTCCTCGAGAACGTCGAGAAGCACGCGCACCGTGTCGAGCGCGGTGAACATGGTAACGTTGTTTTCCACGGCGCAGCGGCGGATCAGATACCCGTCCGACTGCTGGGACAGGGAATCGACGTCCCTCGTGTTGATGACGTAATTGACGTAGCCCTTGCGGATAGATTCCAGAATGTCGCTCTTGCCGTCGCTGATCTTGCCCTTTACTCTCGTGCGGATTCCGTTCTTTTTCAGGAACTTCGCCGTGCCCTCGGTCGCTTCGATATTGAAACCGAGGTTGTAAAAGCGGCGGATGAGCGGCAGGGCCTCTTCTTTGTCCTTATCGCAAACCGTTACGAAAATCGTTCCGTAATTCGCCACGTGCGTACCGCTCGCCTGCAAAGCCTTGTAGAGCGC
>UQZE01000042.1 GCA_900545325.1 uncultured Eubacteriales bacterium | reverse complement strand
CGTAAGGATGTAATCTACCTCGCCACCATTCCTCTGATGTAAAAAACGCCCGCGCAAGTCGGAAAGACCTGCGCGGGCGTTTTTATACACTTATAATTTATTCGGCGCGGCATTGCCGCGCTTTTTTATTCCTTGTTTTCCGTATCGTTGTTTTCAGACTGCGGCGCGCCGTCCGCGGAAACCGCTGCCGCGGCCCGTTTCCGCCTGAAAATACTCCTGCGGAACAACACGACGTTGAGCGCCGCGAAAGACACCGCCACCACGATGCAGGTGATGAGCGCCGCGAGGTCGCTTTCCGCCGCATAAGGCGCGAGAAACATCAGCGGGAAACCGAACGCCATGGCGGGGACGGTCTGATATACGAGGTTTTCGCTCGCGGGGGTGCGGTAGGAACCGTCTATCTCGCGGAGCAGGATCATGCCCGTGCTCGCCGTGCCCGTGAGCATGCCGAAAAAGGCGAGGAACTGTTCGTGCCGATAGGACGGGAACATCCTTTTGCAGACGAAGTTGACGTAGAACAGGGTAACGAAAGTGCCGACCGCCGCCAAAATCAGCAATACGCCCCAATAGGTGGCGAGCAGCGGAATCTGGATCGCGGCGACGCCCGCGACGATCATCAGGTCGAAGGCGAAACCGCCGATCCGGTCCATCATAAAGTTGTTCACGATCTGTTTTTTGACGATTTTTTTATCGTACAGTTTATTGAGCAACGCCTTGACGGGCAGCGTCAGCAACACGCCGATAAAGAAGTTGAAGCCGAAGAGCGTATCGGAAAGGCCGGGCAGCAACGCGGAAAAACCGAGCATCAGCCCGTAGGAGGCGGCGTACACCGCCAAAACAAGGGCGATCTGTACGGTGAATTTATCCATCGAGGAAACGACGGGTATTTCGTTTTCGTCCTCGTAGTCTGCAAGGGAATTGCGTTTTGCGGAAGCGTCTATCTTGATATAGCCTTTTTTTCTCATGACGTTGATATAGATGACGCCCACGATGCACGCAACCAGAAATCCGAGGGCGGCGATGGTCAGACCGAAGTTGCCGCCGCCGACGAATCCGTGTTCGTTTTCATAGATCTTGCCGTAGTTGAGCGCCTGCCCCGTGCCCTGCCCGAACCCGAACGCCAAAAGCAGTCCGCCTGCCGAGATCATTCCCTCCGTTTTGAACACGCAGACGGCGAGCAGGGTGATCACCAGCCCCACAAAGCCCTGGATAAGATAGCCGTTCACCGTAACGACGCCCGAGTCGAATATTTCGCCCGCGCGCTGTTTGGTAAACTTTTTTTTGGAGGAGCGCAGGCCCGTAGCGATAAAACCTATGCCGAGGCAGTGATAGGTGATCATTTCCAGCACTTCCATGCCGCTGTACGAATCCCCCGAACCGTTGCCGCCGAATACCGTGAGATTGAACAGGTATTCGCCCGCGGCGTAATACGTTATGGTGGAAACGATGAGCAGGATTATGCCGCCGAGCACCGAAACGGGTATGAGCGACTTTCTCAGAAAAGGGATAAATTGTTTGAGCGCGCTGGACAAAAGCATGCTGAAAAGCAGCACGGCGATGGCCATGATAAACGTCCAGACGCTGAATTCCGAAAAACTCATTTGTTTTTCTCCTTAATGTTGATCTATCTCTCCGCGGGCGGCCGCCTCTGAACGGAGCCCGTCGAAAATATGCACGTATTTGACGGCGCAGAAGCGCTTGCCGCCCTTGATCTGCAATATCTTTCCGCCGTGATAGAAGTTGAATTTCTTTTTTCCCACCATGGTCAGCGCTTCTATCTCGCCCAGCGGGTAAACGGCAACGCTCTTTCCGTCGCTCACCGTCAGCGCGTTTTTATCGATGCTCACGCGGTCGCCCGCGAGCTTTTTCTTGCGTTTGAATTTGATGCTTTCGCGGAACAAAACGCCCGCGTCCCCTACTTTTTCGCCGTTCAGAACGCGCTTGACGATCTCTTTGCGTTCATATTCGTACCATTCGAAAATGCGGCCGAACTTCTGAGGACCGACGGCGGGCGAAATGCGGAGATCCTCCGTATATTCCGCTTTCAGCCCGCAGTTTCCGCAGGCAAAACCGTTCTTTTCGGAGCGGAAAGAAGATACCGCGCCGCATTGCGGGCAGAGATAGAGCGCCCGCTCTATGTATTCCGCCCTTCTTCGGCTTTTAAAATGCACGCCGGAAACGGTGTCGTCCACTTTCAAACCGTCGCATATCGCCGCAAACAGCTCCTCCAAAGGCATTGCCTTTACCTCTTCCGGCGACAAAATCCTGCGGACGTACCCGTGAAATCTGCCCTTTCTGATATTATGCCCCCAGCGAGGATCGGTGCCGTAACCGCCGCAGAGATTGTAGAGCACGAGCGGCACTTTCGCCGCTTTTGCGAGCTTGGCTATGGCTTCCGTCATCTCCCATTGTCCGCCCGAAACGGTGCGGTTGCCCTCCGGAAAAATGCCGACGGCGCCCTTTTCCCTCAGAACGCGGAACACGTCCTTTATGGCGGCGAGGTCGGTGAGCGATTTACTTTTCGGAATAGGCGCCACGAGGTATTTTATAAGGGGCGACACTTTCAGATTGAAAATATCGTCCGAGGCGAAAAAATAGATCTGGAACCTGAACGACAGCGAGAGAAAAAAGGGATCCATCGTGGTCTGATGGTTACATAAAATGAGGTAAGGCCCCGCGGGGAGATCCGCGGGCTGAGCCGTGTAATGATATCTGGCCTTCATCATGCCACGCATTGCGAACCGCAGGAACGCAAACACGCGGCGATGCCTTTTTTTGACCCATTTATTCTTCTTTGTCTTTCCCAATTTACCCTCTGGCCGGCCAAAATAACGGGCGAGTAAAGAATTTTACTCGCCCCCGCCGTTTGACATGTAATGTAAAACGAACTTTTACGATAATATTTTACCAAATAATTACCGATTTGTCAAAATTATAAAATATAAAAAAATAAATTAGATACGGTTAAACAATGAAAAAATCATTTTTCCGCCCGCCATTCGATCGGCGCCGCGTTTTTATAGACGGTAAACCGGAAATAAAAACCGTTGCTTTCCTCCCTTTCCCCTTCGCGCACGCAGGAGAAGTTTTCCGTTTTGTCGAGATCGGGAAAAAAGGCGTCCGCGCCGCCGTCTGCCTCGATTTTGGTTACGTAGACCTCCCCGCAGTACGGCAGCAGTTCGCGGTAGACTTCCGAGCCGCCGATCACGAAAATATCCGCGCTCTGTTTTTTCAGGATTTCAAACGCCTCCGCCACGCCGTTTGCCACCAAGCACCCTTCGCGCGGCGTTTTATCCCGCGTGAGCACCACGTTCACGCGGTTTTTGAGCGGCCTGCCGCCGGGGAAACTTTCCAAAGTCTTTCTCCCCATCACCACCACCGCGCCCTTGGTCGTTTCGCGGAAAAACGCCATGTCCTTCGGCACGGAAAAAAGCAGTTTGTTTTCCCTGCCGATACCCCACTTTTCGTCCACGGCCACGATCGCGCGCATCATATCGCCACCTCTATCTTTTCCTCCAGCTTGGTAAATCGGTAATCTTCCAGCTTAAAATCGTCCACGGTGAAGTCGTAAAAATTCTTTATTTCTCTGTTCATTACGAATTTCGGCGCCTCGTAAAGGGGGTTTTTCATGATTTTTTCAACAATGGGGATATGCCTGTCGTAAAGGTGTGCGTCCGCGATGACGTGCACGAGCTCGCCCGCCTCCAGCCCGGACACCTGCGCCAGCATGTGCATGAGCACGGCGTACTGCACCACGTTCCAGTTGTTCGCCGTGAGCACGTCGTTGCTGCGCTGATTCAGAATGCCGTTCAGCGTCCGCCCCGACACGTTGAAAGTCATGGAGTACGCGCAGGGATACAAATTCATTTCGTGCAGATCCTCGAAATTATAGATGTTCGTGAGGATCCGCCGCGAGGACGGATTGTTTTTAAGATCGTAGAGCACGCGGTCCACCTGATCGAATTCGCCCTCCTTATATACGCTCTTCTTGCCCAGCTGATAGCCGTACGCCTTGCCGATGGAACCGTTTTCGTCCGCCCAGCTGTCCCAGATATGAGAATTGAGTTCGCGGATATTGTTGGACTTTTTCTGCCAAATCCAGAGAATTTCGTCTATACAGCTTTTAAATGCCGTGCGGCGCAGCGTGAGAATGGGAAATTCCTTTCGCAGATCGTATCTGTTTACCACGCCGAATTTCTTGACGGTGTGCGCCTTCGTGCCGTCCGCCCAATGCGGCCGCACGGGCAGCGCCTCGTCCGAAAAGCCGTTGTCTATAATGTCCCTGCAGTTTTCGATAAATACCTTGTCAGCGTAACTCATTCCGCCCTCCGAATATAATATGCTCGTCTATTATTTTACTTTTTTGAATTTTCGTCGTTTAATATATTTCTAAAACGCGTCCTTCGTCTGTTTTTTCCACCGATTTGCGATAAATCGCATGCTGATACCGCGCGGCACGAGTTTCATGATAAAGTACAGGAACTTGTTGAAACCGCCGGGAACGAGTATCGCCTTGTTTTTCCGAACGGCTTTCAGGCTCCTTTCCGCCACGTATTCGGGAGATTTGGAGGAAAGCTTTCCCCAAAGCCCCTGCCCCTCGATATCCTTCACGATATCCGGGCGGGTAGGCACGCCGCCGGGCAGCACGACGGTAACTTTTACGCCCTCTTTTTTCACTTCCAGCCGCAAAGCGGTGAAAAAGGCGGTGAGAGCAGCCTTTGTCGCGCTGTACAGCGCGAAATACGGCATGGGCGTAACGCCCGACATGCTGGAAACGGTAACGATTTCCTTTAACGGCGCGCCCCGCTCCATGATCCGGTGCGTGAGCGTAACGGTCGCCTCCACGTTCACGCGGATCTGGAACTGCGCCTTTTCCGTCGTATAGGCGGAAAAGGCTTTCTGGATATCCACGCCCGCGACGTTGATCGCGCGCTCGAACTTCACGCCCTGCCCGTCCGCATAAGCCATGAGGGCGGCGCGGTCCGCCTCGTCGGTCAGCTGGCAGGCGCGCACGAGGATTTTTATTCCGCCGTTGACGGCTTCGAGCTCGCTCTTCAGCGCGGCGAGCTTTTCTTCGGACCGCCCCGTCAAAAAAAGGTCGTAATTTTTACGGGCGCAGAGCGTCGCAAAGGCCTTGCCGATGCCGCCCGTCGCGCCCGAGATAAACGTATAAGACATATATTGATTATAGCAAATTTCCGCCCGCTTGTCGACGGTTTTCGCAAAATAAAAAAAGAAGGGGCAGCCTTCTTTATTCTTCTTCCGATACGTTTTCGGCGGTCTCCGACGAAACGGCCGCGGCGCACGCCGCAACCCCGCCCCCGTCGGACGTTTCTGTTTTTTGCCCGAACATAAAGCGTTTTAGCGGCGCTTTCAGAAAACGGGCGATCGGCTTCATGACAAAGCCCACGCATACGGCTATGACCGCCGTGCCGACGCCCACGCCGTGCAGTCTGCCGAAAAACAGAAAGGATAAGGCGAGCGCTACGGTAACGACGGACACGTCGAACACGATCTTGCAGGTAGAAACTTTCAGCCTCGTGCGCTTTGAAAGAGCCAGCGTTACGCCCTCGCCGGGCATGCTCATGACGTTCGCTTCGAGATACATAAAAATTCCGAGCGCGATCACGACGGTGCTGACCGCGATGAACGCGCATTTCACCGCCGCGCCCTGCGACGCGGGCAGAACCATTCCCCCCAGCCAGTTGGTAAAATCGACGAGATACCCGAACAGCGTGGAACTGACGAGCTGAAAAACGGCGTGCCATTTGAACCCTTTCAGCAGGATCGCCGCCTGCACGAGGATAAAAAAGGCGAACACCAAAATTACCCACGTTCCCATGGAAAGGGCGGGAAAGCGCAGGCTGAGCACGTTCGGTATGGAGTTTACGGGCGACACGCCGAGGTCGGTCGAACGCGAGAGCGTTACGCCGCAGGCGATCAGCAGCATGCCGGCGACGTAGACGAGCAGCCTTTTCGCCCATTCTCCCGCGCGTTTTTTATCGATCGTCATTTTCTTTCCCCTTTTCTCGATTTTTATCATTCTACCGAAGATGACGGCGTTTGTCAACCGAAAATGCGCAAAAAAACGTTTTCAAATATTCTTTGAGTTCGTTTTTTTAAGTCAATATTGACAATCCGCGCGGCAATGCCCTATAATATAATTAAAGATAAAAGCGGAGACGATATGGAACGAAACGAATTCGGCAAAAACCTTGCGGCTCTCCGAAAGCAGAAAGGGCTGACGCAGGCCGAACTTGCCGAAAAACTGCATTTTACCTTTCAGTCGGTTTCTAACTGGGAACGCGGCGTTTCCTCTCCCGATCTGGAAACGCTGACGCGGCTGGCGGGCTTTTTCGGCGTGAGTACGGACGAACTTCTTTTACGCGAACGCAGGCAGATACGGGAACGCCCGCCCGCGCGGCGCGCCGCGCGGGCGGAATATTCGCTGTATCCGACGGGCAGCGCGCTCGCTTTCAAAATAACGCTCCCCGTTACGGCGGGCATATTCGCGCTGGAATTCGCATTGCTGCTTTCTTCAAGAACTCCCGCCGCCGCGCTTGCCGCGTTGATTTTCGCCGTCATATACGCGCTGATCTTCCTTGCCGACGCGATACTGCTCTTCGTTTCCAAAAAGTTCGACGCGCGTTCTCCCGCCGCCAAGGCCTTTTTCGCCTTGCTCGCCGCGAACTGCGCGTTGGCGCTCGTCGGCGAATTTCTGAAAAACGCCGCCGCGCTCCTCGTGACCGCGCTATTCTTGCTGCCGATAAATATAGCGGCGCATATCCTCGTCTGGTTCGTCTTTCCGAACAGGGCGGACGGCGAAAACAAGGGCGCGGCGAAAAGCTACGCCGTCGCCGCAGTCGTTTTGGCGGCGGCTTTTATCGCCGATTTTTTTCTCGAATCCCTTCTCTTAACGCTGGCGGAGGCGCTCTGCGAACTGCTCTTGTTGTTTTTTCTGCAAAGCGGAAAACAGGATAAGATGGTCGGAGGTTATTACGCGCCGTCCGCAACGGAAAAAGCCGACCGAAATGGAAAAAACGTTCCGCAGGCAATTCCCGAAGAATACCGCGCGTCCGCTTTTCGTCCCGCGCAGGGGAGTTCGGGAGTTTCCGCCGCGGAACAATACGCGTACCGCCCCCGGAAAGAGCATGCGTATTCCCGTCCGCTGATCCATCCGCGCATACCGCTTATCGTATCCGCGGCCGCGGTTTTATCGGTTTTGCTTCTCACCGTGCTGTGGCACGGAAAACGTTCCTACGTTGCGGCTTTATTGACGTTCGGCTGCTGGGCGCTGGCCCCGTTCGCGGCGTTTACGGTATTTTTCATCGCCAAAAAGGGTTCGGGCAGACTTTGGCTCGATATGCTCTTCTTCGTCGCGCTGACTGCGGCGGCCGTATCCGGTTTTCTGATCACGGCGTATTCTTACCGCACGTCCGTACTGCTGCTGCCGACGTCCGTCCCGCGTTGGTTCATCGCGTTGACGCTCGCGCTCTTCTGCGCGTGCGTGTGTTACGCGGCCTTCGCCTTCCGCAACGGTACAAACTTATCCCGCGCGGGGAACGCGGTTTTGAACGCGTGCGCCGCGGCGGCCGCCGTCGGATATTCGGCATTCATGTATTTCGCCTACATTCTACCGACGGAAAATCCCTGCGAGTACGCCATGCCAGTTTTCTATCTCTTCGATATCCTCCTTTCCGCCACGGCGTTCTTTCTGCAATTCGCAAAGGCCGACAGAATGCGCGCGGCGAAAACAAAACCCGCCCGAAAATAACTTCGGGCGGGTTTTTTATATCGCTGTTTTTTATTTGTTTTTCAGGTATTCGTCTATGGCGTTCGCGGCAGTTTTGCCCGCGCCCATGGCGAGGATTACCGTCGCGGCGCCCGTAACGGCGTCGCCGCCCGCGTAAACGCCCTCGCGCGAAGTCAGCCCGTCCTCGTCGACGATGATGCCGCCCCACTTTTCGGTATCCAGCCCCTTCGTGGTCGATTTGATGAGCGGATTCGGCGACGTGCCGATGGACATGATGACGCATTCCACGGGCAGGACGAAGTTGCTGCCTTCCTTTTCCACGGGACGGCGCCTGCCCGATTCGTCGGGTTCGCCGAGCGTCATTTCCACGCACTCTATCCCCGAAACGAAGTTATTGCCGTCCGCGAGGATCTTCACGGGGTTATTGAGCAGCTTGAAAACGATGCCCTCTTCCTTGGCGTGTTCCACCTCCTCCGCGCGGGCGGGAAGTTCCTTTTCCGAACGGCGGTACACGATATACACGTTTTCCGCGCCTAAGCGCTTGGCGCAGCGCGCCGCGTCCATGGCCACGTTGCCGCCGCCGACCACCGCCACGTTCTTCGCGCGCATAATGGGCGTGTCGCAGTTTTCCCTGTAAGATTTCATCAGGTTCACGCGCGTTAAAAATTCGTTTGCCGAGTATACGCCCTTGGCGTTTTCGCCCGGAATATTCATAAACCGGGGCAGTCCCGCGCCGCTGCCGATAAACACGGCCTCGAATCCCCGTTCGAAAAGCTCGTCCACCGAAAGCACCTTGCCGATAACCATATTCGTTTCCACCTTTACGCCCAGATCTTTCAGCGTGTCGATTTCCTTTTGCACGATCGTCTTGGGCAGACGGAATTCGGGAATGCCGTATACGAGCACGCCGCCCGCGGTATGTAACGCTTCGAAAACCGTTACGTCGTAGCCTTTTTTGGCGAGATCGCCGGCGCAGGTAAGTCCGCTCGGTCCCGAACCGACCACCGCGACTTTATGCCCGTTCGCAACGGGACGCGCGGGTTTTTCCTTGGAATTTTTGTTGTGGTAGTCCGCGACGAAACGTTCGAGCCTGCCGATCGCGACGGGTTCGCCCTTGATGCCGCGCACGCATTTCGCCTCGCATTGCGTTTCCTGCGGACATACCCTGCCGCACACCGCGGGGAGTGAGCTCGATTGCGAAATAATTTCGTACGCGCCCTCGAAATCACGCGCGGCGACCTTGGCGATAAATTCGGGAATATCTATCTGCACGGGACAGCCGCCCACGCAAGGCTTATGTTTGCAGCGGAGGCACCTTTCCGCCTCGTTCACCGCCTGTTCCTCGGTGTAGCCCAGCGCCACCTCGGAAAAGTTTTTATTTCTTACGTCCGCCGCCTGCGACGGCATTTCGTTCTTTTTCAAAGACATGTTCGGCATGTTACTTTACCTCCTTTTTAAAGAGATTGCACGTTTCCTCATAGGCGTGCCGCTCGAAATCGCGGTACATGGAACCGCGGTTCATGGCCTCGTCGAAGTCCACCTCGTGCCCGTCGAAATCCGGCCCGTCTACGCAGGCGAACTTTGTCTTGCCGCCCACGGTGAGGCGGCAGCCGCCGCACATGCCCGTGCCGTCAATCATGATCGGGTTCATGGAAACCACGGTCTTGATGCCGTATTCCTTAGTCAGCTTGCACACGAATTTCATCATGATCACAGGACCTATGGCGATCACCTCGTCATATTTGTTGCCCGCGTCGATCAGCTCTTTCAGCGCGTCCGTAACGAGGCCCTTGCGCCCGAAACTGCCGTCGTCCGTAACGATGGAGTAAACGTCGCTCGCGGCGCGGAACTCCTCCTCCAAAATGACGAGGTCTTTGTTTCTGAAACCGACGACGGAGTGCACCTCCGCGCCGAGTTCGTGCAGTTTCTTCGCCACGGGATAGGCGATCGCGCAGCCCACGCCGCCGCCGACCACCGCGACCTTTTTCAGTCCGTCGAGGTGAGAAGGCGTGCCCAACGGGCCGACGAAATCGCGGATATATTCGCCTTCGTTCAAACGGTTGAGTTTTTCCGTCGTCGCGCCGACGATCTGAAATATAATGGTGATCGTGCCCTTTTCCCTGTCGTAATCGGCGACGGTCAGGGGAATTCTTTCCCCGTCTTCGTCGACGCGCAGAATGATAAACTGCCCGGGCTGCGCCTTTCGCGCGATGAGCGGCGCTTCTACTTCCATCAGGGTAACGGTTGGGTTCAAATTCTTTTTTCTGATAATTTTATTCATATCGGTCTCCGTCGGGAAAATCCCGGAATTTTGTTACGGCGGCAATTTATATGCCGTATTCATTATAACGTAATTTTGCCCTATTTGCAATTATTTTTCGCACCTCTCGAAAATTTGCGGGGCAAAATCGAAAAAGCCGCCCCGGTTTCGGGCGAGCGCCCGACCGAAACGGCTTTTTTCTTTTCTTCAGCGGTTGAACATCACGCGCTCGCTCCTGAACATTTTGGTCAGCAGCCATACGAGCAGCGCCGTATACGCGAGGTTTGCGATCATCGCCACGGCGAGATTGAGCGCGACCACGGTGAAAGAGAACACGGCGTTGAACGCCTGCACGCTGTTGTAAAGCGGGATCAGATAGAGCCATACGCTCGTCGGCGCGCCCTCGCCGAACATACAGGTTATGCTCAGCAGCACGTTGACGATCATGAGCGGCGTGATATACGCCGTCGCCTCCTTGACCGTTTTCGCGAAGGCGGAAACGACGGATATCATCGCCACGACGAGCAGCACCGTGCTGACCACCACGCCGAACAGCGCGAAATAGTCGCCCACGGAATAGAGCGCGGCGTTCACGCCCTCCATGCCGCCCGTGAGCTTGGGCAGGCTCAGTATGATGCCGATAAAAGAGGACAGCCCGCACAGCACCGAAATGATGCTCAGCGCGAAAATCTTGCCGATCGCCACCCCCGCGCGGGACACGGGCGTAACGAGAATGGTTGCGAACGTGCCGCGTTCCTTTTCGCCCGCGATGGACTCCGGCGCGATGGACATGGCCCCCGTAAAGATGAATATCATCATCAGCATGGGCATGAGCATTGAGAAGATCATGCTCGTAACGTCCTTTTCGGTGGCGAGGTCGAATTTTCCGCCCGAAGCGGGATTGTTTATATCGTATTTGTTTTCGCCCGCGAACTCGTACTCGCTCAGCACGGCGTTGGCGATCGCATAGGCGGCGGAGGAATTCTGCTCGGCAGAATTGTAGTAAATCTCGATATTCGGCACCTTCGTCGGGTCGTCGGACGGGTTTTCGATCGCGTCCGAAAATCCTTCGGGAAACAAGACGCAGATATCGGTTTTTCCCTCCTGCACCTCCTGCAGCAAAACGTCTTTCGTTTTTTCTTCCGTCGGCTTTATATCCAGCCCCGCCGCCGAGAACAGCGCCTCGATGTCGGCGGGCGAGTTCACCACGTACGCCGTGGGCGTATGTTCCTTATCGCCGAACAAACCGCCCATGCCGCTGCCCATAAGGGAGTATACGAGGTAAATCATAAGCCCGGGCAGGAGCAGGGTGGAAATCACCATGCGCTTGTCTTTGAAAAAGCGCGTGAGCTCCTTTTTGAATATCGTCAGCCAGCCCTTCATACGAATTCCCCCCTTTGCCGTTTCGCGTCGGTGTACATTTCAAAAAACCTGTCCTCTAAGCTCATGCCGCCGCGCACTTCGTCCAGCGTGCCGTCGGCATACAGTTTGCCGTCGATAATCACGCCCACGCGGTCACATATCTTTTCCACCAGCGAAAAAATATGCGTGGAAACGATCACGCATTTGCCCTGCGCTTTCTGCTCGAGAAGAAAGTCCGTAACCGTTTTTGCGGTGATTACGTCCAGCCCGTTCGTAGGCTCGTCGAATACGATCACTTCGGGGTCGTGCACGATGGAAATGACGATGGAAGTTTTCTGCTTCATGCCCGTGGAAAGGTTCGCCACCTTGACTTCCGCAAACTTGTCTATGCCGAATTTTTCAAAAAGCTCCTTTTTGCGGGCGTCGCGCACTTCGGGCGGAATGCCCTGCAGTTCGCTGAAAAAATCGAAAAGATAGTTGGGCGTGAAAAAATCCTCGAGTTTCAGTTCGCTCGTGAGGAACCCTATCTTGCCGCGCACCTTGGCCTCCTCTTTGACCGCGCTCGCGCCGTCCACGAAAACGTCGCCCTCATCGGGCTTGATGAGCGTGGACATGATGCGCAGGCACGTCGTTTTGCCCGCGCCGTTGGGGCCTAAAAGCCCGTATACCTCGCCCGCGTAGGCCTTGAACGAAAGGCCGTCCAGCGCGATCTTTTCCCGCGCGGAAGTGCGGTCTATTCTCTGCTGTTTTCTGGAAAGCCGAAAGGTCTTTTTCAGCCTCCGCACGTCTAAAACTTCCTGCATAAAACTCCTTGTATTTTATGATTTCGCCTTTTATAGTATCAGCGGCGCGCCGAAATGTCAAGCGCGGCGGCGCACTTCGCGCCGCAAAACGTTATTTTGCGCGGATACGGCAAATTTCGCGCGTATCGCCGCGCTCTTATGCGTACATTATATAATGTATACGTCTATTTGTCAAGCGGCGGCGCAGGATATAATTATATTATGTATAGATTAGATAATTTACAGGTGAGATTATGAAACTGAGGATACTCGAAATTCTCAAGGAACGGGGAAAAAGCAAATACTGGCTCTATATGCAGCTCGGTCTGAGCTACCAGAACTTCAACCGCCTCGTTACGGGGCAGACCAGCTCCATCAAGTTTGAAAATCTGCGGGCTTTATGCGACGTTCTGGAATGTACGCCCAACGACCTTTTCGAGGAATACGCAAAAAAATAAAAGCGCGTCGCCGCGCTTTTTTTATTTTAAAAGCAAATCTTTTATCAGCCGTACGTCCCCTTCGAATCGGTAAGCCTCTATGCCGACGGCCTTTGCGCCCTCCACGTTCTTTTCCAGATCGTCGAAAAACACGCATTCTTCGGCACGCAGGCCGAAACGCTCCAGCACGATTTCATAAATACGCCTGTCCGGCTTGACCACTTTTTCGCAGCCCGAAACGACAAACCCGTCGAAGAGGTCGAACACGCGGTAATGGCCGATGTTTTCGTAAAAATAATCGGGCGCGTTGGACAAAAGATAGAGTTTGTACCCCCGTTCTTTCAGGGCGGCTACCGTTTCCTCTATGCCGTCGACGTAAGGCGTGCGGGTGTACCATTCCTCGAAAAAGCGGACGCACGATGCGCGCAGACGCTCGGGAAGGCGGGAAGCGGCGTTCATTTTATACGCGTGATAATCGCCGCCCGCGTCCACGTCCCCCCAATTTTCGCAGACCGCCTTTTCCATCAGCAGAAAATCCTCTTCATTTTCCGCAAAGCTCCTGATGAGCGCGCGGATATCCGTTTTGCAGATTACATTTCCGTAATCGAATATCACGTTTTTGATCATTTCAGATATGCCTCCAGCCTGTAAATGGGAAAACCGTTCACGGAAAACCGTTCCTCGTATTCGGTGGCGACATTGCCTTCGAAACCGCTTTTATGCAGGTCGAGGGAAACGTTTTTGAGCGCGAAACCGTTTTCGGTGAAACTCTCTATGGAATATTCGAAAAAATGCATGTTATCCGTTTTCTGCCATATGTCTCCGCCCTTTTTGAGCAGCCGTTTGTAGATTTCCAGAAAACGCGCGTTCGTGAGCCTGCGGTTGGCGTATGTGTTTTTAGGGTACGGGCAGGAAAAATTGAGATATATCCGCTCCGCGCAGCCCGCGGGCAGAAAACATTCCGCGTTTTCCGCGCTCAAATTCAGAAAGCGCACGTTTCCCAGTCCCGCCGCGGCCGCCTTTTCCGCCGCCGCAACAATGATGTTGGAAAGTTTTTCCACGCCGATAAAATTCCTTTCGGGAAAACGCTTCGCCGTTTCCACGATAAATCTGCCGCGCCCGCAGCCGAATTCTATCTCCACGGGATTGTCGTTGCCGAAGAGTTTTCCGAGGTCGAAAAGCGCGGTCTTTTCCTCCATGCTCTTTTTATAGAACTCGCGGCTTTCCAAAACGAAAAGAATGTCTTTCTGCGCCGCAAGCCGCTCTTCAAGATGTTTTTTCTTACGCATTCTCATAGTTTTATTTTACCATACCGAAAAAAATTTTTCAAGCGCGGCGGAGCGGCGCGCCGCGAAATTTTGCGGATTGGCAAAATTTGTTGCTCTTCGCATAAAATTATGGTAATATGTTTATAAAAAGTGCATATATTATATGAAGGAGAATTTCTGATATGAGAAAGATAATTTCGGTCATAGGCGACGCGGTGATAGAAAAAGAAAGCGACAAATTCCGCCTCGCTTACGAAACGGGCAAAATGCTCGTCGACAACGGATACAGAGTGCAGTCGGGAGGCATGGGCGGCGTGATGGAAGCGGCCTTCATGGGCGCGCACGCTTCCGAAAAATACAGGGAAGGCGACACCATCGCGCTCATTCCCTCGTTTGATATTCACGAGGCGAACAAATATGCGGATATCGTCATTCCCACAGGACTGGATATGATGCGCAACGCGCTGGTCGCAAACGCCTCCGCGGTGATCGCCGTAGGCGGCGGCGCGGGCACGCTTTCGGAAATCGCGCTTGCGTGGTCGCTCAAACGCTTGATCTTGGCGTATAAAAACGTAGAGGGCTGGAGCGGCAAGGTAGCCGACACCCGCATGGATTATCGCGAACGCTACCCCTTTGAAGACAAGGTTTTCGGCGTGAGCAACGCCGACGAAGCGGCAAAACTCCTGCGGGAAAAGATCGAATTATACAAAGACTACCACCAGGGAATAAAACTGCTCGATTTAAACGGCTGAATAGTTGCAAAAAGCCGAGGGAAAACTTTCGTTTCCCCTCGGCTTTTTTAATTTTGATTACTTATCATTTGAAATCAGATTCGTAAACATCGCTTTTGTTTCTTCTGTATTCGGAATAAGTTTATATGGAAATAAATCATTTAAAAGATTTTTTCATAGCAATAAAACCGATAAAAACAAACAAAACGATTGTAACTAACATGCAAGAGTAAATAATTTTTTTAATAAAGACAAAGGAATTGATTATAAATAATATTCCGCCTATTAC
>UQZE01000041.1 GCA_900545325.1 uncultured Eubacteriales bacterium | reverse complement strand
TCCGCGTTTTTATCGGTAAAAAAATCGTAGTCGAAGCCGTTTTTCAAAAGCGCGTCGCCCAGCGCGACGATGCAGTCGTCGATTTTCTTGACGTCGTAATTATGCAGCGGTATAAAGCGGATACGCGCGGAATACTGCGGGTAATACATCGCCACGTCTATTTCAGCCCGCCCGCGGCTGCAAAAATAACTGAGCCTCGCAACGTAATCGGCGTAGTTTTTGAAATATTTCCAGTACCCGTTCTGAAAGAAGAGCGACGGCGGGCATTCCAAACTGCGCACGCCGTCCACGCTGTAAAAAAACGCGTGCGGCACCAGCATGTTTATCCCCTGCGCGAACTGCAGGTCGGTGTAATGTTTGATTTCCCGCAGGGAGAGTTCCCAGCCGAGCGCGCCGAACGATTCCGAAAAACAGCGCTCCTTACCCTGTATGCGCATGGCGGAACTCGCGAGCTTTTCCGTCATGCGGGGATAATCGCGGCTGATCATATCAATTCCGGGAAAGGAAAATTCCGCCATACAGTCGAAAAAATCCCCCTCGGTCTGCGTGAGCGTGTTCAATCCCTCCTCCAGATGAAGGTGTCCGATGGAAAGAAGCCCGTCCCGCGACAAAAATTCCCCGATCTGCCTAAGATAGCTCTCGCAGTAAAATTCGCTTACCGCCGCATAGTAATCGCGGCGGGTGCGCTCGCTTATTACGCCCATATCCTCCCACAGCGCGCCGAGATAAGGGGCAATGTCATAGCCGAACTTCGCGAGAAAACGAGCGCGGAAATCCCTCGTCCAAACGACGGTGTTCAGATTTTTCGTCTGCGCCACATAATTCTGATAAAATCCCGGTTCGTCCGTAAAAAATCCCTTGATCACCCCGCCCCAGTATTCGGGCAGGCGGCGCCTGTATTCGGCGTGCGTGTGCTTTATAAAGGACGCCGCCGCGCGCGGATTGAGTAGGTCTATGTAGGGCTGTTCGCTGTACATGGGGCGGTGCCCGCACTTTTCCATGCGGAACACAAACACTTCCCAATACAGCGATTCCGGGCGCCACGGCTTTACCGTTCCGCGCACGCGATCGGTGATGTCGTAAAACTTTTCGTTGTGGTAGACCGCGACGACGGCCTCTATTTCCTTGCCCTCGACCTCGGGCACGGCGACGTCCTTATCCATGACGGGATAAATCTTTTCCACCGACAGGCATTTGGCCGCGAAATCGGGATCGTCCTCTATCACCCTGCCGCCCGCGTAGCCGCTAGGCCAGTTGTTCTCGTCGTAAATCCATAGACGCATACCCGTTTTTGCGGCGTGACCGGCGGCCACGCGTATTTTGCGGAACCATTCGTCCGAAAGGTAGGGCACTTCCAGCCCCTTTCGCGCGTGCACGATACATTCGTAAACGCCCTTCAAACGCATTTCGTCGAGCTGGCGGCATATTTCCCCGTCCTGCATATCCCCGTTCCAGAACCAGAACGGCGCCATGGAATATTCTTCGGACGGTCGGAGAAATTCTTCGTAAGCAATGTCTTTCATAAAAATATTATCCTTTGACGCCGTCCGCGGAGGACAGCCCGTTTTGCAGCGGTTTCTGAAAAACGGCGTAGATGATGAGCACGGGTATCATCGCGATGATGAGCGCGGCAAATTTCACGCCGTAGGAATAGTTCGACGACGTGGTGATATCGTTGATCCCCGCGGGGAGCGTATAGCTCGACGATTCCTTGATGAGGGTGATCGCCATGACGTATTCGTTCCACGAACCGACGATGCTCAGCAGCGCGACCATAAAGATCGCGGGGAGCGACATGGGCACGATAATTCGCAAAAACACAAAAAACTCGTTGGCGCCGTCCATCTGCGCCGCTTCGAGCAGGGAATCACTGATGCCGCGCACGAACGGCGTCATCAAAAACACGTAAAACGGCACGCCCTGTATGGCGTAAAGCAGCATGAGCATGAACAGATTCGTCAAATCGTGTTTGAGCAGCATATACATCAGCGGAATGAGCAGCAGCACCTGCGGCGCCATCATGAAGAGCGCGTAAAATCTTTCCGCAAACCGAATGACGGGGTGGCGGTATTTCGCCACGATGTAGGAGGTGGTGCTCACCATCGCGAGGCAGAGCGCCAAAGCGCCCAGCGTTACGTACACGCTGTTGAAAAAGTATTTTGCGAACGAGGCGTTCACCCACGCGGTGGCGTAGTTGGAAAACATCCATTTCGAGGGAAATTTCCACGGATCGGTCATGAACTGTTCCGTGTTCTTAAAAGAGGTGATTACCGCCCAGAAAAGCGGGTACAGAACGAGTATCGCCCAAAGGACCATGACCACGCGGATCGCCCATTTTGCGACGGTCGTGCCTCTGCTTTCCTTGACGCGGCGTTTTCTTTTCGCAGTTGAATTCATCTCAGTTTCGCCTCCGCTTTGTCCATCAGGAATTTTACGCCGAGCGACACGGACGCCGTAATCGCGAGCATGATCACCGACGCCGCATAAGAATAGCTGACGGGGCCTTCTATGGTGGCGTAATTCGCCTTGCCGTACAGGTACACGTAAAGCCCCATGACCATGGAGCGGCCGTTTACGCCGCCCGTGGAGGAAAATACGTTCACGAGCGCGAAATTGCCGCCGAGCGACTGGTAAAGTATCGTTACCACGATAAAAGTTACCTGCAGCCACACCGCGGGCATGGTGATATATATAAGCTGTTTCATCTCCCCCGCGCCGTCCACTTTCGCGGCTTCGTAAAGTTCTTCCGAAACCTGATTGATGGCGGCGATCATGGTGAGCATGAAAAGCCCCACGCCGCACCAGCTGGCGACAAAACCTATCACGCCGAGCGGTCGTTCGGTGATCCAGTCGAAATCGAAGCCCTTGTCGAAGAGGCCGATCAGCCCGTTCAGCAGACCGCTGCCGCCCGACATGAAGATAAAGCGCCACACCGTGCCGATGATGACCACGGATAAAATGTTCGGTATGTAAAAGACGAACTTGAAAAATGCCGTTTCGCCCTTTCTCAGCTTGAAACGCGTGAGCGAGACCGCGAAAAGCACCGTTAAAAAGATGATGACGATTTCTTTTATGAGCGTGATGACGAAGTCGTTTGCCACCGCGCGCCAGAAAATTTTATCGCTCAGTACGCCTGCGTAATTTTCAAATCCGATAAAAGTCGTTTTCTGCACGTAATATCCGTTCCAGTTGAAAAAGCTCATATAGAGCGAGTTGAACAGCGGATACACGCACAAAACGACGTATATAACGAAAGTTATCCCGCCGAATATTCCCGCGAAAAGCCATCGGGACGGCGTCATGTTATTATTTATTGCAGCTGATTTTTTCATAGATTACGCTCCGCCCGGCGGGCTCCCGCGGCGGAAAACCGCCGCGGCGCCGAATTTTTACAACTGGTCCTGCGCTACTTTCTGCAATCTTTTGCAGTAATCGAGCGCGGTGGAAAGGTTTTTGCCTTCCACGATCTCGTTCACGATCTTGTTGAACTCGCTGTCCACCGCTCCCCAGCTGCCCGTTTTGAACACCTGCAGATAATCGTCGCTGTTCATGATCTCCTGGGTATATTTGAGGGTGTCGGAAATATCCACGTCGGAAAGGTCCACGTTGACCGCAGAGGGCGTGTTCGCGCATTTTGCGAACATCTTCGCCACGTCCTCGCGGTACAGATAGGTGATAAATTCCTTGGCGAGGTCTATCTTGTCGCTGCCCGCGGGTATACCGCAGTCGATGGTGGTCGCCACGACGGCGGGTTTCTGATCGTCGAGACAGAGCGGCGAAGCGCCGTAGCGCATGTCGAGCGAGGCGAACGCCTGGCTGGAACCGTCGTCCTCCGCGTCCTTCTGCAGTTCGCTCCTCAGCCAGAGGCCGTTGGGAATGAGCGCGGCGTCGTGTTTGAGCCAGCGGAGCTGGGATTGCGTATGGTCGAGCGAGAGCGTGCCGTTAAGCATGTTGCCCGCCGCTACGAAATCCATAAAACGCTGCATCACGTCCACGAAACGGGCGTCTGCGAATACGTCGGGATCGGACGCCGTGATAATGGCGTTGGTAAAGGCGCTGTCGCCGTAAGCGGCAAGCGCGGGCAGAATGAAGCCCTGCACGAGATACCCTGCCGCGTTGTCCGCGGGATAGATCATCGTGGCCGCAGCGGCGCCGCCGTCCGACTTTTTCGTGCGCACCTCTTCTCCGAATTCCATGAGCGCGGTATACGATTTCGGGAACGTAAGGTTATTTTTCTCAAACCAGTTCTGATCGTACCACACGCCGTAGGAGTTTTTAAGCAGGGGAAGCCCGTAAATGATCTCATCGCCCTGCGAGTTGGTATGGCGGTTGAACATGCCGAGGTCCGCCACTTCCGTGATGAGCTTATCGCTGCCGTTCACCTTCGCGGTCTTCAGCCATTCGGTGCAGTCGTAAAGCAGGTCGTTCGCCAGCCAGCCGTCGCGGTCCAGCCCTTCGCCCTCCAGGAAGACGAAATCGGGCGGATTGCCCTGTCTCCAGCGCTCGGCGAGCCTGTTGTTCGCGTTGGAATCCATATAAGTTACGATCTTTACGTCGGGGTGGTCTTCTTCAAAGAGTTCCAGAACGTATTCCCACATTTCCGTGCCGTAGCCGCCCGCGAATATCTGCAATTCGAAAGCGTCGTCGTTTTTACTGCAGCCCGCGGCGGAAAGTCCCAATGCGAGCGCGAGGGCAACGGATAAAATTCTCTTTTTCATTTTCATATTCTTTCTCCTTTTTTTATTTTTTTCTTTTTTTCAAGACGATCGCGACCGCAACGACGGCGGCGAGCGCCGCGGCGGTCCCGCCCGCCAGCACGTACGGCCATACGGTCGCTTTGTTTTCCGGCGGATCGGGTTTCGGCTGCGGATCGGGCTCGGGCTGCGGATTTGCCGACGACGGCGTCAGCCTGAAAAGGCGCGTGCCGCCCGCGTCGAAATGCGCCGTAAACGAGCTTACGCCCGTCGCGACTATGCTCCCGGCGAAAACGTCGTACACGTCGTACGTGCCGCCGAGGTTCAGCGTGCGCGTGCCTCCGTACGGACTGTCTACGGCGAGATAACCGCTGTTTGCAAACACCACGTCCCCGCTGTCGGTATAGACGTTCGCGCCCTTATGCTCCAAAATATTTCTGATGAGTTCCGCGGGCACGTTGCCCACCGCGGAATAGACGGACGTCCAACCGTCCACCGCCGAAACGGGCACTTCCTTTACCGCAAGCCCCGTACGGCCGAGCGGATCGAACGAACCGAGCGCGGTTGCGTCTTGATCGGCGACGTAGGCCATCGGCGTAACCTTGCCCACGGACGCGGGATTGCCGTACACGAACCCGTCGAGTCCCGCGGCGGCGTAATGGCCGTTATCCTCTACGGTAACGGCATAGGTTCCGCCCTCGGTGAACGCCACGTCCATGCCGATAAGTTCGCTCATAGCCCGTTCGCTCACCTTGCCTTCCTCGTCGTAAATCCCGTGAGCCCCAGCCAAACGATCGTTTTGCCCGCGCGTTTCAGATACCGTTCTATGGCGAAACGCTCTTCCTCCCCGACGTTGACCGCCTCTACGATATACACGTCGTAGTCCTTTTTCAATCCGTCGGCCAGATCGGAAAGATAATAATAGTCGAAGGGCACGCCCAGCTTTGCGAGGCTTTCTTTCTGATTGTAATGCGATTCCAAAAGAACGTGGTACGTGCCGTCGAAATCATAGGCCATGCAGGTAAGCAGATCGTCTGCGATCAGCCACGCAACGGGACTTACGCTTTCGGCGGGATGATCCAAGGAATATTCCATTTCCGCGTTCATGACGGAAATGAGGCTGTAGATTTCGGGATCGTCGAACCAGCCGCCCCACATGTCGTACCACCAGAGCCCCGCGCCCTTTGCGAGTACGTTGGAAAAATCGCGTTTCAGCATTTCTATCGTGTCGCGCATGGTGTACGTCTGCCCCCATTCCTGCAGAAGATAAGCGTCCTGCCAGCCCGAATCGTCGTAGAGAACGGTGCGTTCGTCCACCTCCATGAAAAACATTTTGCCGTTGTCGAGGATACTGTCCACCATGGTCATATATCCCGCGCTCATGCCGCTCATACGGGAATCGTAGAGTACGGGCGCGCAGAAGAAATCGAGTTTATCCGAAGTAAGCAGATCGCGGAAAGAGGCGTTGACGAGGTTTGTGCTCTCGTAAGTGAGCGAATTGACCATATACCCGTTATACGTGCCCACGATCCACTTGTTCTGACAAACCTCCTTGACCACGCCCGAAAGATAGAGGATGCTTTCGGTGATCATATCCGAACAGAACAGATGATAATCTATCACGTTGCGCTGATCGGCGCCCAATACCGTTTTATACTGCGAGGGCTGCCGCTCCTCCAGCGCGGGAATTTCCGCAGAGGCGAGCGTAACGCTCCTGCCCCAGGCATTTTTGAGCGCCCTGTCCGAACCGTATTTTTCTTTCAGCCAGGCGCGGAACGCATTCCGCGAGGCGGTTGAGAAATCGCCGCACGTGGTGAGCGAAACGCCGTACTGCTGCCATTCGCAGGTAGCGCCCGCGCTGATCTTTACGGCGAAGATGTGGTCGGCATACGGCTGCGCCGCGGCGTGCGTGAGGATTGCCCTGAAATATTCGCCCGCCGCCTCGCGCCATTTTTCCGAGGCGTACGAAGCGCCGTTCTGATAGGTGTTGCCCTCGTTGTCCACCGCCCTCTCGCCGGGATTTGCGTTCAGCCACCATTCGGGCGGATCGGCGTCCAGCGCGAGCATGATCTTCGCATGCGGCGCCCCCTCCAGCGTTTCGTAGATGAGATCGTCGAAAATTTTGAAATCGTATTGATTTACCCCCGTCCACACGGGACCGAGGCCGTTCATGTAATAGTTGCGGGTGTTGGGAAATTCCATAAGCACCACGCCCGCTTCCGCCATGCCCGCCGCGTACTCGGGGCTGAACTTTGTGCTGAAATCGCGCAGATATATCATGGGAACGACTTTTTCGCCCTCGATATACAGCCGCGTTACCCCGTTTTCGTCCTTTTTCACTTCGGACGAAATGAGTTCTTTGGGCGCGGCCGTTACGGCGATTGCGGCGTCCGCGACGATATTGCCGTCGGTATTCGTCAGATATATGTCCTGCGCGTCGAGTTTTATCCCGTACGTTCCCGCTTGTGTGAAATCGGGAATTTCCATAACGTATTCCACGCGCACCGTTTCGCCCGGCTTCCACGAGGTCATGTCCGTCCCCTCCGCGGGAACGAGCCGCAGAGAAAAGGGCAGTTCGCCCTCTTCCCCTATGAGCGCCGCGCTTATTTCGGGATTTTCCGCAGCGGCCGTCTGCGGCGTGACCGAAAGCGTAACCTCCAGCGCGTCGCCCGCGGCGACGGATGTTCCGCAGTCAAAAGCGTTCAGCTCCGCGCTGACGCCCGCCGGCACGACGTAACTGTAATCGATCGTGCCCCACGGCTGGCAGGGCACCCTGCCGAAAAAGCGCGAGGCGGGCCAGCCGGCGTCGTTGAAATAAATCGTCTTCCAGCCCGCGGCCTCTCTCGTAAAGCCGCGCGTCGTTTCGTCCGAATAGACGCGTTCGACGGTGCCGTCCTCATAGACGATGGTCATATCGAAGATGATCGCGCAGAAGTCGCCGCCGCTCGCTACGTAAAACGCGAGGACGTTGTCCCCCTGCCTGATCTCGTCCGTAACGTCCGCGACCACGGTGGAATAAAAGGTGGTGGAACCGAGAGAACCGCCGCCGTTGATGTAGCCTTCGATGCGGTCGTCGCCCGTATACTGCACGACGGCCCGCTCCACTTTCTTTTCCACGGAAAAACTCTTTCTGAACCAGCGGTAACGGTATTCCGTGCCGTGGAAAGCCTCCTCGCCGCCGCAGCTGATCCATTCGCCCAGCCAGCCCGATCGCGTTTCGCGCGGGTTTTCCTTCAGTTTCACGCTCAACTGCCCGAACGCGGCGCTCCCGCTTTCGTTGACGAGCGAGATCTTCGCATAAGCGGCCGAAGGCGCGGTAACGGCGAAAGAAAACGTTTCCATGCCGTCGCCCGCGGGCAGCGCATGGGTGAACGACCCTGCCGTTTCGCCGCGGTAGGAAATATAATCCACCCTGACCGACGCGCCGCCCGACGAACGGGCGTTCCCCGCGATTTCGTAAGTGCAGGAAGAGAGTATGTCGTTCCAGTCGGCCGTCGCACTGCCCGCGCCCAGCCGCAGTTCCCCTTCGGTAAATTCCGCGTCGCCGGAAACCGTCCAGAGCGCGGCGCCGCCGTCCGAAGAAACCGAACGGAAATCTTCGTAAAACGCGGCGTCGTTCGGGCGCGCCGTAACGTTGTCGAAGCGGCAGTCCGCGCGCCCCGCCGTAACCTTTACGGAAATGCCGACGTGTGTCGTTTTCAGATTGAGCTTGAGTTTAAGCCAGATTTCCTGCCAGCCGCTCCATTCTTCGCCCGTATTGAGCAGAAGCGACGGGCTCTCCTTTTCCGCCACGACCACGCTGCCGTCCGCCGCATACTGCGTTACGGAGATCACCGCCTGCGAATAGCGGGAGGAGCGGGACATTGCCATGACCGAAAAGCGGTATTGTTCTCCGCCCTCCACGGCCGCCTTTTCCCGCGACGCGGCGGCAAAGGGATTGACGTAGTCCTCAAAAGTTACGCGCAGGGAGCTTTTTCCGCCAAAAAAAACTTCTTTGTCGGCCGAGGCCTTTTTGTCGTCGCTGTAATCCCAGCCCGAAGGCAGGGCGCCCGTTTCGCACTCGAAACCGCCGTTGAATGCGGCCGCCGAAACGAGCGCTCTTTCCCGCGCGGAATACGCGGCGGCGCCCGCGGCCGCCGCCAGGAAAACGGCGGCCAGCAGCGCGAGCGCGACTTTACGCGCAACCGAAAATTTAAGTTTCATCATTTTCGCCTTTTTTCTTTTTCTTCGCCCTTACGGCGAACGCCGCGGCGACAGCCGCGCCGGCCAATACGGCGGCGCCCGCGCATATCCCGATCACGGCGCCCGCAGGCAGACCGTTTTTATCGGGCGAGGAGGGCGTTTCGAGCACCGTTCCCGGAGGTACGGTCTTGAACAGCCGCGTGGAGTCCGCCTCCATATCCACCGAAAACGAAGTTACGTTTTTGGCAACGTATTCCCGTTTATAAACGTCGTAAACGTCGCAGATGCTTTCGAGGTTTACCGTGCGCCTGCCGCCGTAGGGCGAATTGATCGCCACATAACCGCTGTTCGCGTAGACGACGTCGCCCTCCGTTTCGCAATAGACGTGTCCGCCCGCGGCCGTGAGCGCGTTTTTCAAAATTCTTGCGGGGATGCAGGCGACGGAAGAGTAAACCGACGTCCAGACGCCGCCGTCCGCCGACTCGACCTGTTTTCTGGCAAGCCCCGTCAGATCGGAACCGTAAATCCTGCCCAGCGCCGCGGCGTCTTTATCCGTAACGTAAGCGGTCGGCGTAACCGTGCCCTTGTTTGCCTCGCGCTTTCCGTACCAGCAGTTTTCCGCGCCCGCGGTGAGCGGATCTTCGCCCTCTACTACCACGGAATAGTTGAGCGCTTCGTTCGTGAGCGCAATATCCATGCCCACGATTTCCGATATGCGTTCCGCGCTTTCCGAACCGTCCGCGGCATAGATGCCGGGGATACCGTACCAAACGATCGTTACGCCGTTTTTCTTTATCCTTTCCAGCGCCGCGGCCTCCGTTTCGTCGATATCCACGGCGTTTATCAGGTATACGTCGTATTCCTTTGCCGTCCCCGCTTCGAGGTCGGAAAGGTAAATCATGTCATAGGGCGCGCCCACGTGCGCCAGCTCTTCCTGCTGGAAGTAGTCGGCGTATTGCAGAACGGCGTACGTCGCGTCGAAATTATACGCGGTCGTCGCGACGAGATCGTCGTCGACCACCCACGCCATGCGGCTGAGGTTTTCGGGCGGGTGCGCGATGGAATATTCCATTTCGTCCACCATCACCGAGATCAGATTGTAAATTTCAGGGTCGTCGAACCACCCGCCGTACATATCGTACCACCAGAGCCCCGCGCCCTTGACGAGCACGTTGGCAAAGTCCCTTTTAAGCTGTTCTATCGTATCGCGCAGCGTATACGTTTTGCCCCATTCCTGCAAAAGATAAGGCTCCATATCCTCTATTTCGAAATAAACGGTGCGTTCGTCGCATTCCATGAAGAACAGCTTGCCCGCGTTCAGTATGGAATCGACCATGGTCATATAGCCGCCGCTCATGCCGCTCATGCGCGTATCGTAACAGATCGGCGCGCAGAAAAAGTCCACGTAATCGGAAACGAGCAGCCGCGAAACGGAGGCGTTGACGATGTTGTTCGCCTCGTACGTGAGGCTGTTGGAGATATATCCGTTGTACGTGCCGACGATCCATTGGAAACCGCACGCCTCTTTCACCGCTTTGGAAAGCGCGAGAATGCTGTCCGTTACCATATCGGAATAGAACAGATGATAATCTATGACGTTTCTCTGTTCCTTCCCGTCCAGTATGTATTTGTAATTGCCCGATCCCCTGTCCGCCCAGACGGGAACCTCGGCGGTCGCAAGGGTAACGCTTTCGTCGCCCCATGCGGCCCGCAAAGCGGCGTCCGAACCGTATTTTTCCGTAAGCCACGCGCGGAAGGCGTTCCGCGCGGCGGGAGAATAATCCCCGCAGGAGGAAAGGCTCATGCCGTACTGCTGCCATTCCACCGTGGTCCCCGCGGTAATCTTCACCGCGAAAATGTGGTCGGCGTACGGCTGCGACAGGATGTGTTCTATCACCGCCTTATAATATCTGCTCACATCCTCCCGCCATTTTTCCGAAGCGTAGGAAACGCCGTTCGCATACGTGCCGCCGTTGCTGTCCACCGCCCTCTCGCCGTGATTCGATTCCAGCCACCAGGTCGGCGGATCGGCGTCCAGATGAAACATCAGCTTGACGTCCGAAGCGCCTTCGAGCGTTTCCAGAATAACGTCGTCCACGGGATCGAAATTATACATATCGGGACCGATCCATACCGCGCCCGCTTTGTTCATATCGTACGTACGGGTGTTCGGCAGGCAGACGAGCTTTACGCCCGCCGCCGACATATTTTCCACATAGGAGGACTGAAAAACGGTGGTCTGTTCGCGCATATAGAGCATGGGCGCGACGGCCTCCCCGTCGATATAGAGCCGCGTGGTACCGCTATCGTCCTTTTTTACTTCGGAATGCGTGAGCGTTTTCTCCGTTTCCGCCGCCTTGAAATAATAGCCGCGGATCTTGTTGTCCACAAAGCTATCGTCGCCCGTTACCGAAATCTGCGACGGATCGAACTGCACCATATACGAACCCTTTTCGATATAGTCGGGCAGAACGAAGGTGAATTTCAGTTTGATATCTTTATTGACCTTCCATTCGGAAGTCGGATTTCCCTTGACGCGGGTGAGCCGCGCGGCGGGAATGCGCTCCTCGGAGGAATCCGAGGAATATTTCCCCCAGAAATACACGCGGAAATCGATATTTTCCTCGATCTTCTGCGGGATGCGCACGGTCATTTCTATCGAGCCCTGTTCTCCCGGCACAACGTCCTTGCTGATCGAAAACTTTTTGATTTCCATTTTATCCAGCACGACGCTGTTGTCCACAAAGACAACGTTTTTCCAGGGCTGTACGGGCGGTTTTCCGATCACGTACACTTCTTTCCACGCGCTGTCGTCGAAATCGGCGCCGCGCCAGCCGTCGCCGGCGACGTTTTCGGAAAGTTCGCTCACGACCGAAGCGTCAGAATAAAACCTTTCCACCTTGCCCGAAGAATACAGCACGCTCATATCGAAGAGCACGCCCGTATAATAAGTAATGTTGGTGATCTCGAAGGCAAAGACGTTCGTGCCCGCGCGCAGCATTTCGGCCACGTCCGTTACGGAAACGTTGGCCCAGGATTCCACGCCGTTGTTGGCGTCGTCCACGAACTCTTCGCCGTTGATGTAGCATTTCCAGGTGTCGTCCGCGGTGAATTGCAGCGTTGCGGAGGAAACGGCCTCTTCGGAAAGCTCAAACGTATAACGGTAATACGCAACCGTGCCTTCCAGTCCGTAGGCCACGTCCTGCGCGGGATAACACACCCATGCCCCCTCCCATCCCGAACCGGAAGTTCTGGGGTCGTAAGTTTTCGTAATAACGACGTCGTCTATCAGCGCCGTGCCCTTGCCCTCGTTGAAAAAGGCGATCGAGGCGAAAGCCGCGCTCTCCACGGTGAACGTCTGTTTGAACTGCTTTTTCTCCACGGCCTCGCCGAACGCAAAGGCGAGCGTGCCGCTTTCATTGCCGGCGAAATCGTAATACGTGAGCAGAACTCCGCCCTTGATCGCGCCCGCCGTCTGATAGCCGAACGTCAGTTCGTAAATGCAGGAGGAATTCGTATTCCACCGCGCGGTCGCGGACGCGCCCGCGCCGAGCGCCAGAGAGCCGTCGCGGAAAGTTACGGCGCCGTCCTTCGTCCAGCCGTCGGGCGTCCCCTCGTCCGTAACCGCGAAAAAATCTTCGTAAAAAGCTTTTTCTTCGCGCACGGTTACGTCGTCCAGCCAAAACTCCGCCGCGCCCTTGGTAACCGTTATGGAAACGCTCGCGGAAACGGCGTCGGACGGGAGGGTGCGGGTAACGTAGATTTCCGTCCAGCCCGAGGGCTCGCTCCCTCGGTTCAGAATGGTCTCGCCGCTCTGCCGTTCGGCCACCGCGGCGTTTTTATCGTTATAGACCGTCGCTTTGACGACGGCGCTCGCCATATCGCAGTTTACCGATTTTATCTTATAGGAAAAACGGTACGTTTTGCCGCCTTCCACGGGAAAGCGTTCGGTCGAATTCATCTGGAAGTCCGCAGTATAGTTGCTGCGCGTTACGCGCAGGGAATTTTTCTCCTCCGCGTAAACTTCCGTATCGACGGCGACGGTGCTCTTTTCCTTGAAGTACCACCCCTCGGGGAGCGCGCCGTCCGCGCTTTCCAGCCCGCCGTTCGCCGCGGAAAAGTCGTTTGCTTCCGCGGCCGCCGCATCCGCCCGCGCGGGAACGAAAGCGACGGAAAAACACATGACCGCTATGGCGGCCAAGAGGGCGGAGAACGCCGTTTTTATCTTTTTGTTGACCATGGGAACTCCTTATTTCGGTATATCCCGCCCGCAGCCGCGGGCGGGATAATTTTTTCAGTTTTTCTTTCTTCTCGCCAGCATCACGATCGCCGCGGCGGCCAGCGCGGGCAGCGCGGCCAACGGCACGGCGGCGACGGCGCCCTTACAACTGCAACCCTTGTCTTCGGGCGGCACGGGATCCGCGCCGGGATCGCGGTCGGGATCGGCCGCGCCGCACACGGTGCAAACGCCGTTTTCAAAATGATGCCCCGCAGCGGGAATGACCTCCGATTCCTTCGTGCCGCAGTCGAGACATTCCCTCACCTGCACGCCCGAAACGATACAGCTCGCGGCCTCTTCCACCGTCCATTCGCCCCAGCGGTGTTCGGATTTCGGCGTATATTCCACCGTTACGTATTCGCCGCAGTCGGCGCAGTATTTCTGCACGTACCCTTCTTTTTTGCACGTCGCGGTTTCTTCTATCGCGGGATGCTCCTTATCGTCGTCCGCAACGAACGCGTGCGCGTGCGTTCTGAAACCGACGTCCGCCACGGCGGCGTATCCGCTTTCGTTTTCCACGACGAGCGAAACCGAAGTGGTTCCCTCCGGCAGAGCGTACTGCCCGTATACGGCCACCGTCTTGCCGAGAACGGTTTCGCTGTCGAGGGTGTCGAGCGCTTCCAGCACGGTGCCGTCGTTCGTTTTCAATTTAAAGGTAAGGTCGCCTTCCGAAGAGTAACGGCAGTATACCTTTACGAAAGTATCTTTCGCCGCCGCTTCGATCTCCTCCGCGGGGCTTTCGGCCGTGCCTTTGCCGCGGAACGCCAGGTAATAGCCCTCGTTGCCGTCTTCAAAGGTAAAGCCCGTTATTCTCGCGCCGCCCGAAAGCGTCCATTCCGTGTCGTTTTCCGCAGTTCCCTCCATCGTGCCGTACGGGAATATGTTTTCCCCGTATTCCAGTTCGGGAACTTCCACCTCGGTGCCGACGGGCGCGGCGGGGGAATAATCCTCGCCGTCCTCCCCGACGATCTTGATGTTTCTGATATACGTCTGCGTAGCGCCGACTTCGGTGTTGGTCGCGTCGCCATAAATATTCACGAAATCTCCCAGCGCGACGAATTCCGAAAAGATCGAACTCCAACCGTTGTTTTTGGGATCGGCGCGGCCGGTGTTTTCAAAGTATTCCGTAATGTCCGCGCCGTAAATCGCCTCCGCGGTGGGCGTCTGCGCGATCGTAGTGGCCCATATTCCGCCGCGATATTCGTAACTCACCTTGTATTTCTGATCTTTAGGCAATGCGGAGGTATTGATATTCACGCGGCCGCGGCCGTAGCCGACAAGCCCTTCTCCAGCCGTACCGATGCCCTCGGGCGTCTGATTGCCCGCCGCATATACGTAAGAACCGTCCGGCTGTTTGGCGAGCATGGCCGTTTCCACGAGTTGTACGTTTTCGTCGAGCGCAACGTTGTTGCCGAACGAACCGCCGATGACGTATTGCATCGGGTCGTCCTCGTCCAGACAGGTGATCTCAACCTCGTCTATGAGATAATCGGCATTCCGCGCGACGAGCGTAACGAACACGATTTCCTGCCCTTCGCCGACCTTGAAATCGTAAGAATATTCCGTCCAATCCGCGGCTATGCCCTGCGCGGCGTCGCTGCCTTGCAGCCAATAAAACTGCGTGCCGCCGAGCGTGTAGCCGTCCATGCGTATGTCTACGCTGCCGTCCGCCGCGCCTCCCTTGTACTTGAAACTCAGCCTGTAAACGGTATCTTCCGAACGGCGGGGCAGGGCGCCGAATTTAGTTTTCGCCGAAGTGTTCGCCCGCAGGTTCAAACAGGCGTAATCGCCGTCCGAAGAGTCCTCACGACTGATGTTCGCTTCGGTCATCTGCGTCCATTTCTGCTTTTGGAGCGC
>UQZE01000040.1 GCA_900545325.1 uncultured Eubacteriales bacterium | reverse complement strand
ACCGTCTATCACGTTGCCGTTTTCTACGAGCGGCAGCGCGTTTTTGACCACGCCGTCCACGCGCAGGCGGTGCGGCGCGGTAAACACCTCTTCGGTGGGCATGTTTGCAATGAATTTCACGCCGTCCTGCCCGACTTCCTCCGCGGCGAGCCAGCGGTGATTTTCCGCGAGCCCCACTTTCAGATCGGTGCCGTTCGCCGAGGTGTAGTGCAGGTAATCGAAGTCGTTTTCGTTGAGGAATTCCGCCCGCCTGTTGAGCGTGGCGATATGTTTTTTCCATTCCTCCACGGGGTCGGCGGCATACAGGCGCACGCTCTTCGCAATGGCTTCCCACAGCGTTTCCTGCGGGTCGTCCGCGTCGGGGAATACTTCCTTCGCCCAGGCCTCGCTCGGCACGCTCACCACGCACCAGCGTATGGCGTTGTTCATCACGCCGTCATGAAATTTTTTATTTGCCTTGGAAAAGGCTTTGTTCACGTTGGCGATTTTCTTTTCGTCCAGGCCTTTTAAAATGTTGGGATCTTCCGCCACGATGGAAACGTAGCAATAGCCGCGTTCTAAAAGCTCCAGCTTTTCCGCAACGGCGGAGGGCGGCACGTCGCAGAGGACTTCTTCCGCCGCATGGAGGTAATTGATGCGGGCGAGTTTTTCGTCGCCGTATTTGATTTTGACGTAGGAAGCGCCGACTTCATAGGCTTTTTCCGCGAAAATCCTGCCGATTTCAGCTTTTTCCACAGGGCAGTTGATGAGTACGGGCTGGCCTTTCTGCACGTTTACGCCGAGCCTTAAAATGAGTTCCGCAAAGGTCTTTATTTTTTTCTCTTCCATAAACATAATGTCCTTTTGTTTTTATTATACTAATATTGTACACGCGCGCGGCGTTTCCGTCAAGGCGATTTTTGCGGTTTTTCAAAGAATTTAAACTTAATTACATATTGACATACGATAATATCGGTGATAAAATAAATAAAAAAGGAGTGTCGAATATGCAAAATCCCATCGTGACCATCAAAATGAAAAAGGGCGGGGTCATCAAGGCGGAGCTGTATCCCGAGAAAGCTCCTAATACCGTCAACAACTTTATCTACCTGATTAAGAAAGGTTTTTACGACGATCTTACCTTTCACAGGGTGATCAAGGGCTTTATGATCCAGGGCGGCGATCCCAACGGCAACGGCACGGGCGGGCCGCGGTACACCATCAAGGGAGAATTTACCGCAAACGGTTTCAAAAACGATCTGAAACACACGCGCGGCGTGCTGTCCATGGCGCGTTCCCGCAATCCGAACAGCGCGGGCAGCCAGTTCTTCATCATGCATGCGGACAGCCCGCATCTCGACGGGCAGTACGCGGCTTTCGGCAAGGTGATCGAGGGCATGGACGTGGTCGACGAGATCGCTTCGGGCTACGTCGATTACGAAGACCGCCCGCAGGTTGAGCAGGTCATTTCGAAAATGAGCGTGGAAACGTTCGGACAGGACTATCCCGAACCGGAAATGCTGTAAAGGCGTGAATAGCGAGGGGACGCGCGTGCGCGTCCCGTTTTTTTTCGCGCGCAATTTAAAGGGCGCAGAAATTGACAAAGAGTTAAAAAGGGATTATAATAAAAATATTATGAATTGTAAACAAGTCGTTATTTCCAAGGACCGCCTGAAAGAAATGGACGTGAAACAACTGAATGCGCTGTCGGAGGAAATACGGCGGGAGATCATAGAAAACGCCTATGACAACGGAGGGCACCTCGCCTCCAACCTCGGCGTGGTGGAACTGACCGTCGCGCTCCATTACGTGTTCGATATCCCGGCGGATAAAATTATTTTCGACGTGGGGCATCAATGTTACACGCACAAGATCCTCACGGGGCGCGGGGAAAAGTTTTCCACGCTGCGCACCGAGGGCGGGCTTTCGGGCTTTCCCTGCCGCGAGGAAAGCGAGGCCGATCCCTTTTCCACCGGGCATGCGGGCACGGCGGTCGCAGCGGGGCTGGGCTATTGCTACGCGCGCGACAAGCTGGGCGAAAAATATAAGGTCATTTCCGTCGTGGGCGACGGGGCGCTGGTCAACGGACTGAGCGTGGAAGCGCTCATTTCTGCAAACGAAAAGCCGAAAAATTTCATCGTCGTTTTAAACGACAACGGCATGTCCATTTCCAAAAATACCAGCGGGCTGTACCGCATGCTCACCCGCATGACCACGGGCAGCGGGTACGAAAAGTTCAAGCGCGGCGTAAAAAAGGTTTTCGGCAATTCTTTCGTTACAAAGGGGATGGTCGCGTTCCGCGACTACGTAAAGCGCAATCTGAACAGGCACAATTATCTCGATTATATCGGGTTTAAATACGTGGGCGTCGTGGACGGCCACGACATGAAAGAACTCGTTTCCACTCTGCGGCGGCTGAAAGATACGGAAAAGCCTATATTGCTGCACGTCAACACGACCAAGGGCAAGGGTTACAAAAGTGCGGAGGAGCAGGCCGAACGCTTTCACGGCGTGTCCAAGAAGTTTGAAGACAGCGTGAACGCCTATTCCTCGGCGTTCGGGGAGGCGCTGACCGCCCTCGCGGATAAGGACGACAAGGTTTTCGCCGTTACGGCGGGTATGAAGGACGGCACGGGGCTGGCGGGTTTTGAAAAAGCGCATAAGGAAAGTTTTCTCGACGTGGGCATCTGCGAAGAATACGCGGTAACGCTCGCGGGCGGACTGGCGGCGGCGGGGCTCAAGCCCGTGGTCGCGGTGTATTCCACATTTTTGCAGCGTGCTTACGACGAAATTCTGCACGACGTGGCCTTGCAGAATCTGAACGTTACTTTTTGTCTCGACAGGGCGGGCGCCGTCGGCGCGGACGGCGTTACGCATCAGGGGCTTTACGATCTGAGTTACCTTTCCTCCATGCCGAACATGACGGTGCTCGCGCCCCGCAGCACGGAGGAACTCAAACGCATGCTGGCGTACGCGGCGGAAAAGCCCTCGCCCGTGGCAATCCGCTATCCCAACGGCGAGGAGGAATGTTCCCTGCCGTCGGACGGCGGCGTGGAAACGTGGGAAAAACTCACGCCCGACGGCGACGTAACCGTGCTCGCCGTGGGGCCGAGAATGGTGAACGCCGCGCTCAGAGCGGCGGAAAAGCGCAAAAAGGTATGCGTGGTGAACGCGCGGTGCGTTTGCCCGCTCGACGTCGCCATGCTGGAAAGCGTCGCGCGCCGTCCCGTGATCACGATGGAGGAAAACGTGCTGAGAGGCGGTTTCGGCAGCGGCGTTCTGGAATACTTCGCGCGCCGCGGCGGAAAATTCCGCGTAAAGAACCTTGCGTTCGAGGTCGGCGTGGTGAAACAGGCGAGCGTGAAACGCCAGCTCGAACAGGCGGGGCTGACTACGGAAAAACTGCTCCGGACGATAGAGGAAATTTTATAGACGGATGAAAAAGATCATTGCGCTCGGCGGCGGGGAACTGAAAGCGAAGACTACCCTTGCCGTCGACGAATACATAGCGGGCCTGGCGAAGGCGCGCGCAGGGGAAAAGCGGGCTTACGGGCTGTTTCTCGGCACGGCCAGCCACGATTCCCTGCCTTATTTCAATTCTTTCCGCAAAATATACACTTCGGTGTTCGACATCAAGGCGGACGTCGCCCTAACGGTGTACGGAGAGATGGACTTTAAGCATATCGAAGAGAAATTCCTCAAAGCCGACCTCATCTACGCGGGCGGCGGGGATACGCTGTTCATGCTTTCCAAGTGGCGGGAAAAGGGCCTGCTGCCGCTCATTAAGGACGCTTACGAACGGGGCGTGATTCTCGCGGGCGTTTCCGCGGGGGCGATCTGCTGGTTTTCGGACATGTACACGGACAGCGACATCATGAACGGCGGGGAGGAATACAGGCTGGAAAAGGGGCTGGGCTGGCTCGGCGGGCTGATGACGCCGCATTATAACGAGCGCAGAGAGGACTTCGTCAAGGCCTTTGCCGCCTCCTCGTTTGAAGAGGCCTATGCCGCGGAGGACAACTGCGCGCTCGAATTTACGGACGGAAAATTCGTCCGCGCGTTCGGCACGGGCGCGGGATACAGGCTGAAAAAGGCGGGCGGCGCCGTATCGGAGGAAAGATTATGAACGTCAACTATCTAAAAGAGCTGGAAAAGACGCTCGCAGCGCTGAAAAAGAGCGGGGAGAGAAAATCGCTGCTGCTGCACAGCTGCTGCGCGCCCTGTTCCACGCACGTCATCAAACTGCTGCGCGAGGCGTTCGACCTTACGGTATATTATTACAACCCGAACGTCTTTCCGACGGAGGAATACGAAAAGAGGCTGGGCGAACAGAGAAAACTCTGCGCGCTTTGGAATATAGAGCTGACGGAAGAAACGTACGATCCCGAAGAGTTTTATAAGATCGCCGCGGGGCGGGCGTCCGACCCGGAGGGCGGGCAGAGATGCCGTCTCTGCTGCGCGCTCCGTCTGGAAAAAACGGCGGAAAAAGCCGCGGCGCTGAAAAAGGATTATTTTGCCACCACGCTTTCCGTTTCCCCCCTCAAAAACGCGGCGGCGCTCAACGAAACGGGCGCGGAACTCGAAAAAAAATACGGCGTGAAATATCTTACCGCGGACTTTAAAAAGAGGGACGGGTACCTCGATTCCGTGCGCACGAGCAAAGAACTCGGCCTGTACCGCCAGCATTACTGCGGCTGCGAATATTCGTTGAACAAGACGGTGAAAGAAGAATAAAAAGCGCTCCGAAACTTTTGTTTCGGAGCGCTTTTGATTTTTTTGTCAGATTTCCCTGCCGCCGTCGTTGATGTAAAGTATGCCCAGCGTGTTGGCGCCGCAGTGGCTGGCGATCGTGCCGCCCGCTTTCGTTTCGTATATCTGTTCGAAACCCGCGTCGCGCATTGCCTTTTTCGCCGCTTCCGCCATGCCTTCGGTCGCCGTGGTGTATGTTACGAACCCCACGCTTTTGTCGGGGTTGTTGAATTCCGCCAGCGTGTCCGCGCAGTATTTTTCCACCACCTGCTCCATTTTGCCGCGGTATTTCTTGTCGGAAACCATCTTGCCGTCGTCGTTTTTCACGATGATGCGGGGGCGGATTTTCAGAAGGTTCGCGCCGAGCAGGGCAAGGGAGGAACACCTGCCGCCCTTGTAGAGGTAATCGAGCCGTTCCACCACGAAACTGACCTGCAGACGGGGCACGCGTTCGCTCACCGCTTCGTAGATTTTTTTTGCGTCGTACCCTTTGTCCGCGAGCTTTCTCGCGTAGATGGCGAGGAGGGCTATTCCCGTCGACAGCGACTTGCTGTCCACTACGTAGCAGTTTTTCACCTTTTTCGCCGCGTTGATCGCGTTGTTCGTGGAAGAGGTGATGCCGCTCGACAGGCTGATGTGCACCACGCCGTCGTAGTCCTTTTTCAGTTCCTCGAAATATTCCGTATAGCGGAATTCGTTGATGGCCGAAGTTTTGGGCAGCGTGCCCGTTTTATCGACGTAATCGAACATCTCCTGCGTGGTCAGTTCCCCGTCGTAAAAAGTCTTGTCGCCGAGCAGGATTTCATAAGGCAGGATATGCACGTCGTATTTTTCGAGCATTTCTTTCGTCATGTCGGAAGTGGATTCCGTCGATATCGCGATTTTCATAGCGTTTTCTCCCTTTTCGCATTCGTTGTTATCATTGTAACATAAATTTTTTCTCTTTACAAGAAAAATAAATAAATTCGATAATTTATCGAAAAAAATATTGCGCATTGCTTGCAAAGGTGCGGGTAAAAGTGTTATGATATTACGGAAGAACATAAGGAGCCTATTTATGGACAAGATAAACGGGATTATCAAAAGCGCGACGGTGGAGCTGGACGAGTTCGCCGCGCATGAAAACGAAATCGTTACGATCGAGGGATACGTGCACCGAATCCGCGAGATGACGGGCTTTTCCTTCGTCATCATCCGCACGAAGAGGGACGTGGTGCAATGCATCTACGCGCCCGAATTTTCCTCGTTCAGGTGGAACGACGGCATTGTGGAAAACTGTTCGGTGAAGGTTACGGGCAAAGTGGTCGCAAGCGCGGACGCGAAAGGCAACAAGCGCTACGAAATACAGATACACGACGTAAAGGTTCTTTCCTCGCCGAAAGAACAGATGCCCATCGTCATCAACAAAAAGCAGCTCGACAACGTGCCGCTCGACACCAACCTCGCCATGCGCCCCATCACGCTGAGGAATCCGAAAGAGCGCGCGATTTTCAAAATACAGGAAGGCATCGCCAGAGGTTTCCGCGAATTTCTGACGGCAAACGCCTTCACCGAGATCAGAACGCCGAAGATCGTGTTCGCGGGCGCGGAGGGCGGCGCGAACATCTTCAAGCTCGATTATTTCGGCAAAAAGGTGTATCTCACGCAGAGCCCGCAGTTCTATAAGCAGATGCTCGTGGGCGTTTACGAAAGGGTATTCGAGATCGGACCGGTGTTCCGCGCGGAGCATCATGACACCTCCCGCCATCTGAACGAATACATTTCCATGGACTTCGAAATGGGCTTTATCGACAGCTTTTACGACATCATGAACATGGAAACGGGCGCGCTCAAATATATTCTGGAACTGCTCAAAAGGGAGTATGCGAAGGAACTCGACCTGTTGCAGGTCAAGATGCCCGAGATCACGGAAATCCCCGTGATCCGCTTTAAGGACGCGAAAGACGTTATCGTCAACAAATATAAGAAAAAGATCACGGACTTCAACGATTTCGAACCGGAAGAAGAACAGCTGATGTGCGATTACGCGAAGAAAGAATTCGGCAGCGACTTCATTTTCGTCACGCATTATCCCTCCAAAAAACGCCCGTTCTACGCGATGGACGATCCCGAAGATCCCGAATATACGCTGAGTTTCGACCTCCTTTTCAGGGGTATGGAGATCACTACGGGCGGACAGAGAATACACGATTACGACATGCAGGTGGAAAAGATGAAATCCCGCGGCATGAAAGTGGAGGATTTCGAATCGTATCTGATGTTCCACAAATACGGCGCGCCGCCGCACGGCGGCCTGGGACTGGGGCTCGAAAGGCTCACGATGAACCTGCTCGGGTTCAAAAACGTACGCTACGCCGCCATGTTCCCGCGCGATATCAACAGAGTTACGCCTTGATACAAAAAATAAAAGGGCATGCCCTTTTTGCGGTATCAACCGCAAAAGCGGCGTTTTGAGCATACGACAGGGAGGAACATGAAAAAACTAACGGCAATCATTTTGGCCGCGGTCGCGCTCTTCGTGCTGACGGCCTGCGGTCAAAAGGTCAGCGTGACCTTTAACGGAAACGGGGGAGAGACTGTGGACGGCATGGAAAGCGTTACGATGGAACTCGAAGTTTCCCGTTACTCCTGCGGGGGAAACGGCGTGAACGAATTCGTTTCGCCGCTGTTCGTCCGCGAAGGTTATAAATTCGGCGGCTGGGATACGGACGTTTCCGAAATACATAGCGACTGCACGGTGGGCGCCGTATGGTTCAAGGCCGTGCTGGTGCATTTCGACGCGGGCGTTTCCACCGCGATGGCCTTCGATTCGATCTATCTTTACGCCGGCGATAAAATTCCCGTTCTGCCCCTGCCTAAGAGCACGCAGAGCGGCGGACTGGACGACTACGAATTTTTAGGCTGGTACCTGGGCGATAAGAAACTCGTCGCGGGGGAAGTGTTCGAAACGGAAGAAGAGGAAGTTACCATCGTCGCGAAGTGGCAGAGCAACTGGTCGGAAAACTATTGATGGATAAAGCGCTTTACGTAGTGTCGGGCGAAGCGGTGCTGCGCGCCTTCGGCGAGGAAAACGCCGTCCCTTTCAACGAGGCGATGTGCGAGGGAGATGCTTCGGCGGATATATTCGGCGGAGAATTCGTGTCTTTGCGCGTTAAGAGTTTGGAAACGACGGAGAAAGAATATAGAAACAGGGTGCTTTTGCCGCTGGAACCGTTTTTCGCTCTGCCGAAAAAGCTTCGTTTCGTATTCGGCGCGGATATGTTCTGCGCGGTCAATTTGCTGACGCTCGCCGCTTTTCTCGCAAAAAAAGGTTACCGCGGCGAAACCGCCGCATATATATTGAACGACGAAACCGACCTTGCGGGCGGATACTCCGTTTTTGAAAATATAACGGAAAACGCATGGTCGTGTTACGAAAAGCTGCTCCTTTCGGGACAGATGCCCGATAAACCGCCCGCCTTTTTCGGCAAGGAAAACGCGGCGCGGTATCTCGATTACAAAAACGGGGGAAAAATTGCGGCGTATATCGCGGCGCACCGCGGGGAGGACGGCCTGCTTGCCGGTCTGATGTCGCGTTTCGCGGACTACGGCCTGGGCGACAGACAGTATCTCAAATTGATAAAATAAAAAAACGGGCGGCGCCGCGTTTGCGGCGCCGCCTGTGATTTTAAAACAGGTTCGCGATCGACAGACTGTACGTCTTCGGGATCTGGTCGCACAGTTCTTTCAATACGTCCATTTTGGAAAGCGCGTCCTCGTACTTTTCAAAGGATATGAGCGAAAGCGTTTCCGCCAGCCAGAGTTCCATTTCGCGTATGTCGTTATGGGGAATGAATATGTGCAGGACTTCCTTTTTTTTGCGCCAGCATTCCTGCGCCGCCGCCACGTCCTGCTTGTTGGCCGTTTCTGCCTGCGTCTTTTCGTATAAGCTGTCCACAACGCAGGTAAATTCTTCAAACTGCCTGTTCACGAACGAGTGTTCGAAGACCGCGCCGCCCACGATGAGCGCCAGGCATATGGCGATCGATACAATGCTCTTTACCATTGCGCCTCCTCCGGCAGCGTTTCGTTGAAGATCTTATACGCCTCGCCGCGTTTCTGAAAATATATTCTGCCGCCGTTGTCCACCGTCATCACCGCGACTTCTTTCAGGGCGGAATTCTGCTTTTTTAAAAAATCGGTTACGAACGAAACGCCCAGCCCGGTATTTTCCGCCGCGCTCTTGTTGATCTTGCCGTCGCTGACGAGCAGCACCGCCAGCGCGGGGACGGAGGATTTCCTGTCCTGCTTTTCCAGCGCGGAAAGGTTTCCGTTGGCCTCGTAAATGGCGTAGTCGAGGTCGTCCAGCGAAAAATATCCCTGCGTGCGCATCGATTCGATCAGGTCGGAAACGCTCATGTCGTTCTTTTTCAGTTCCTTGAGGTCCACCCCGTCCTTGTTGATGACGACGCTCGGCTTGCCCGAAATGACTCTCTGCATGAACGAACCGCAGTTTTCCAGCAGGAAAATGAGCTGGTGCAGCAGGAAGAGCGCCAGAATGGCCACCACGCCGTAAATAAGCGGAATGGAGACGTCCGCCATCGGGATACACGCGAGGTCGGCAATGATAAGCGTTATGATAAATTCAAAGGGCTGCATCTCGCCGATCTGGCGCTTGCCCATCAGCCGCATTACGACCATCAGCGTCAAAAAAATGACCGCGGTGCGGATAAAGATGATAATCATATGATTATTATGCCGCAACGCGGAAAAAATATGTTGACTTATGGAGGAAAATCGTGTAATATAGTTCGTGCAGAGTAGCAAAAACGCGTTAAGTGTTGCAAAATGGGATGTTGTTTGCAAACGAAAGCCTGTCGGCTGCGGTGTTTTTGCGCGTCCGTTGCAAACGGCCGCTTACGGCGGCCTTTTTTTCGGACCTCTCCAAAAATTTTCGGGAGGTTTTTTATTATGCAGAAAGCTGAAACAGCTGCATGGAAAAGAGTTTTCTTTTCCGAACTGATCCTTTCAAAGTCCGCGGGACAGAGGATCGCCTACGTCGCGGTGGTCGCGGCGCTGTCCGTCGTTACGAACATGTTCTTGGAATTCAAGTTCTTCGACGTGCAGTTTTCCATCACCATCGTCGTTTCCGCCCTTGCGGGAATACTGCTCGGGCCGCTCAGCGGATTCGCCGCCTGTTACGTCGGGGATCTTGCCGGGTATCTCTACAACTCCTGGGGTATGATTTATATGCCTTGGGTGGGACTGTCCACGGGAATGCTCGCCTTTCTCGGCGGCCTTATCATGAACATAAGGCTTTCGTTCAAAGGCGCCGTGTACGTAAAACTCGCAATCGTGTGCTTCGTTTCGTTCTTTATATGTACGGTGGGCATCAACAGCACGGGCTTTTATTTCTACAATAAGGCGATGGGATTTTCCACCGCCGTCGTGGATTACGTGTCCGAAAAATTCGGCACGGGCGTGAGTTATTTCGGTTACGTCGCGTACCGCCTGTTCTTCAAAGGTCAGATCTGGAACAACGTGTTCAACTATGCGCTGCTCTTCGGGATAATCCCCGCGCTCAACGCGGTCAAACCGTTGAAAGTAGACATCAGGTGATCAGCGCCGCGCGGGCGAGGCCTTGCGCTTTTCGCGCTTTTTGAACTTGCGGAGGATCGGCAGTTTTTTCAGAACGGAAAGGTCGATAAGCCCGAACACCGCGTACAGAAGTACGTTGAACACGGTCATCACCCCGCCGATCACGATCAAGGTCAGCAAATTGCCTAAATAATCGATCAGGAGGTTTTCGAGCAGGAATCCCACTGCCGCGGACGGAATGAGAAAGGCTATGCCGAGTAAAACGAATTTGAGATAATTCGGTTTTACCCGGCTTTTTTTATTGATGAGCCTAAGGTTCATCACCGAAGTCGCGCCGTACACGACGGTAAAGCCCGCTATGAGCGAATACACGCCGATGAATTTCGGCAGGAACCAGATGCAGGCCAGCATGACCAGGGCGCTCACGATGTAATAAAGCAGCGTTTTTTTCTCTAAGCCCATGGAATTGAGCACCGAGGTCGAAAGCCCCGAAATCCCCATAAAGAGCATCAGAAACGCCGAATGCGCCAGATACACGCCGCTCTGCGCGTCGTGGTAGACGAGCACGCCGATCTCCTCGCCGAGCACGAGATAGAGCGGAATGAAGAGGCAGGAGGTGAATACGCTCAGTTTCACCGCCTTTTCGATGTTGGCTTTGAGGGAAACGGCGTCCCGCTTATAGTAATTTTCCGAAATTTCGGGTATCAGTACGAGCACGAAGGAGCCGAGCACGGTGGACGGAACAAAGAGGAGCGGCATCGCCATGCCGAACGCGCTGCCGAATAAAGAGAGCGCCTCCGTATTGGTCAGCCCTGCGGCTACGAGACGCAGCGGCAGAATGATGGAAACGAGCGAGGTAATGACCGAATTTGCCGTGCGCATCGCCGTGATGGGCAGTACCGAACCGAAGAGCGGCACGAGTTCCTTTTTGGGGTTGGCGAACCGTCCGCCCCTTAAAAAGAATACGGCCATGCCTGCGGCGAAGGAAAACACGTAGGAACCGAGCACGGCGAACGCCGCGCGTTTCGCGCCCTCGAAAACGCTCGTCGCGCCCGTGATGAGCACCACGCCGAGAATAATCATGACCACTTCTTCCAAAAGCTCTATAATGCTGTACGGAAGGAAGTCCTTGTTGCCCCAGAATACGCCGCGGAGCACGGAATAAACGCAGTTAAAGGTGAGCGCGGGCAGGACGATGAGAAATACCGCCATGCACCGTTCGTCGGTAAAGAGGAAGCCGAAGGCCCCGTGTCCGAGCAGGAAGACGAGCAGCAGCGGCAGGCTGATGATGACGGCGAGCAGCAGTCCCGCGGAAATCACGCTCCGTTCTTTCTGCGGCTGGCCGAGCGCCTTGTATTTCGTCATCAGCCGCGAGATCGTTACGGGAATGCCCGAGCACGAAACGGTGAGCAGGACGGCGAACACGGAAAGCGCGATCTGGTAAAGTCCCACGCCTTCCGAGCCGATGCTGCGCGACAGGAAAATTCTGTAAACAAATCCCAAAAATTTTTCGGCAACGGAAAATACGGTTACGATCGCCGCCGTCTTGTACAGCCTTCTGATAATAATCACCTCTTTATATCGCCGATAAAGTCCGACATTTTAACTTATTCTGTTTGTCCCTAAAATATACGGCCGCGCGGCGATTTGAAACCCCTTTCATACGCTTGCGGCCGCTTACGGGAACGCGCGGAAAGCTTTTTTATAGGGCGAATAACCGACGTCCGGCGATTAACGGGTGCTTAAAATCGTCGAATAACAGACGAAAGTATTTTAATAGACTGAAATAGCTGTAATAAATTTCATACCCTGCGAATATCATCAAGTATGGAAAGTTTTGTCGTGCGCGCGGGCGAGGGGGACGGCGTTCTGAGCCTCTGCCGCCGCTTTTCGGTTCCGATGGAAAGATTGATCGCGGAAAACCGCCTTACGGGGGAAATAGCCGAGGGCGAACTCGTTTATATTTCCCGTCCTTGCCGTTTCGTGCATATTGCCGAAGCGGGCGAAACCTACGCTTCGATCGCGGAAAGGTTTAAAAAAAGCGAGGAAAGCCTCCGCGCCCTCAACCGAGCGGAGTATGTTTTTTACGCGATGCCCGTCGTGATAGAGGAGTGATTGTACAAATTGCACAAAACGGTTGTGAAAAATGTCGAATTTTGCTTTTGTGCGGAAAAAAGATTGAAATAAAATTGAATGTAACGAAAAAATATGATAAAATATAAACCTAAGAGGCGGCATTTGCAGGGGCAAAAATCGCATTTTTATTTTTAAAGGAAAAGGGCGCGCCCTTTTTTTGCGGAAAATTTCCGCAAAACTTTAAGATAAAGGCTTTTTTGCCGATGCAAACTCCGCAAAAAATCGGAGGTTTATATGTCTAAGTTTGGTGAATTTCTGGACAAGAAGTTTCAGCTGACCGAAAAAGGCACCGACGTTAGAACGGAAGTTACCGCAGGTATCGTAACGTTCATGACCATGGTCTATATCCTCATGGTCAACGCGGGCATGTTTGGCGATTTGGGCAGCGGTTATTTCGGCGCGGTCTATATCGCTACCGCTATTTCCGCCGTCGTCGGCACGCTTTTGATCGGTTTGATGGCAAAACTGCCGCTTGCGCAGGCTTCGGGTATGGGATTGAACGCGTTCTTCGTGTATACCGTATGTTTCGGTATGAATTTCACGTACGCGAACGCCCTGCTCTTCGTTTTGATCGACGGCGTGGTCTTTATTCTTCTGACCGTTACGGGATTGAGAAAGGCGATCTTCAACGCCATTCCGGATGCCGTCAAAGTCGCGATCCCTGCAGGTATCGGCCTGTTCATCGCGTTCCTCGGCCTGCAGAATGCGGGGATCGTCGTCAACGATGATTCCACGCTTTTGAAACTCGTTTCCATGAACTTTATCGGCGACGCTACATGGGCCGGTTTCATGCCCATTCTGGTAACGCTTGCCGCACTGATCGCTACGGTCGCAATGTCGAAGAAAAATGTCAAAGGCGCTATTTTGTGGGCGCTTTTGGGCGGCGCGGTTTTGTATTATCTGCTCGGCCTTACGGTGAGCGGTTTCTACAATCCGGAAGCCATCACGTATATCAAGGACGAGGCGGGTGCCATCACGGGGTACACCTCCAACTACTTCCTCGGCTATGCCGCCACTACGGACGCAAACGGCGTTATCACCGGTTACGTGGCGAATACGCTGAACTGGAATCCGCTGTCTGCATTTAAAGATTTCGGCACGATGGCCGTCGGCAAAGTGTTTACCGAAGGTTTCAATTTCTCCGCGTTTTTAAATTCGGAGGGAGGAAGCGTGGCGTCGCTCGTTCTTCTTTTGATCACTACTTCTCTCGCGTTCTGCATGGTCGATATGTTCGATACGCTCGGCACGCTGTACGGCGCCTGCGCGAGAGGCAACCTGCTTGACGAGAACGGCGAAGTTCCCAACATCAATAGGGCCATGATGGCAGACGCCGTTGCGACCTGCGTCGGCGCAATCTGCGGTACCTCTACGGTTACGACGTTCGTCGAATCTTCGGCCGGTATCGGCGAAGGCGGAAGAACGGGGCTCGTTTCCATCGTCGTGGCGATCTGTTTCTTTGTGGCGATGTTCCTTTCGCCCATCGCGCAGCTCATTCCGTCTGCTGCGACGGCTGCCGCGCTCATTTATGTCGGCGTACTCATGATGAACTGCGTTACCAAGATCGATTGGCTCGATCCCGCGGCTGCTTTCCCCGCGTTCGTAACCATCGCGATGATGCCTTTTACCTACAATATATCCAACGGTATCGGGCTCGGCCTTATCGTATACGTGCTTGTTAAGCTCTGCACGGGTAAGATCAAGGAAATCAACATCACTACGGTCGTTATCGGCTTGTTGTTTACCGCGATGTTCTTCCTTACGCATTGATAATCAAAGAACTTATAAACGCCCCGCGGCATCTGCCGCAGGGCGTTTTTTTTATACGAAATCTTCTTTTTTCAGTTGGGCGCGCAGTTTTTCGAGCGCCTTTTTTTCTATCCGCGATATGTATGACCGGGAGATCTTTAAAAAACACGCTACCTCCCGCTGCGCATAGCACCGCCCGCCTTTCAGCCCGTACCGCAGGCAGATTACCTTGTATTCCCGCGGCGTAAGTATCTTTTCCATGTCCTTCAACAGCCTTTCGGCCTCGATTCTGCGTTCCGCGGCGGCGAAAACGCCGTCCTCGCTTTCAAACAGCAGGTCGATGAGGGATAACTCGTTGCCGTCCTTGTCGGTGCCCACGGCGTCGGTGAGGGATACGTCGTTGCGGAATTTCTTGTTCGACCGCAGCAGCATGAGTATTTCGTTTTCGATACAGCGCGCCGTATATGTGGCGAGATGCGAACCCTTGTCGGGTTCGTAAGTGTTCACCGCCTTGATCAGCCCGATGCTGCCCACCGATATGAGATCGTCGTTTTCCATGGTCCCCGCGTATTTTTTCGCAATGTGCACGACCAGCCTCAGATTATGATTGATGAGCTTTTCCTTTGCCGCCTCGTCGCCCTGTTTGGCGAGGAGCAGATATTTTTTTTCCTCTTCGGGGGGCAGGGGCTTGGGAAAGGAATTTTTTTCGCCGATCATGCCCGTGAAAAATACGATTTTGCCGATTATAAACCATAAAAAATCCAGAAACATATACACCGCCTCGGCGCGGAATGCGCCACGGTTCAGTTTATGCGCGAACGCCCGCCGATATTAACCGCGGCTTGTACGAAAAAATTTTTGCACCGGGGAACCGGCTTTTATTTTCGTTCTGCGGTTGACAAAGCGGGCGCGAGCATATATAATTTAGTAAACAAGACCTGCAAATAAAAGTCAAGGGAAAATAAGCAGAAAAAATAAGATTTTTTCG
>UQZE01000039.1 GCA_900545325.1 uncultured Eubacteriales bacterium | reverse complement strand
AGCGTCCACGTGCACGAAGTTCAGATACATTTTGGAAAAGACTTCGTCTATTTCCTCGCTCTCGTTCTTGCGCATGAAACCGTGATCGACAAAGATGCAGATGAGCTGATTCGGCACCGCCTTGGATATGAGCGCCGCGCAGACCGATGAGTCTACGCCGCCCGACAGTCCGAGCAGTATCTTTCTGCCGCCTACCTGTCCGCGGATGGCCGCCACCTGTTTTTCTATGTAATCGTCCATGTTGTAAAGCCCTTCGGCTCCGCATACGTTGAATACGAAATTTTTTAAAATTTTCTTACCCTTGGGCGTGTGCTGCACTTCGGGGTGGAACTGCACGCCGTAGAACTTTCTTTCGCTGTCCTCAAAGGCCGCGATCGGGCAGTTTTCGGTGTGTGCGGCGGGCTGAAAGCCCTCGGGCAGACGGCTTACGTAATCGGTATGGCTCATCAGCGCCGTCTCTTTTTGTTCGAGGTTGCGGAAGAGCGCGCAGGAGTTTTCCAGATTAACCTCTATCTGCCCGTATTCGCTCACCTCGCAGGAAGAAACCTCGCCGCCGAGCGCGTATGCCATAAACTGCATGCCGTAGCAGATGCCGAGAATGGGAATGCCGAGGCTGAATATGCGCTTGTCGCACCTGGGGGACGCGGGATCGTAAACGCTGTTCGGCCCGCCCGTGAAGATGATGCCGACGGGGTTGAGTTCCTCGATCTTTTCAATGGGCGCAGTGCAGGGGAGAATGAGGGAATGAACGTGCATTTCCCTGACGCGCCGCGCGATAAGTTCCTTGTATTGTCCGCCGAAGTCGAGTACTACGACGGTTTCGCTTGTATTCATAAATCGTACTCCGTATAAATTCGATAATTCTATTTTACAACAAAAGCGGCGAAAAAACAACGGGGGAACGGAAAAAATTCGCCGATTCCGCCGATTTTTTCCGAAAGAAAAGAAAAAGGACCGTTTTGGTCCTTTTGTCTGCGTTTACCGCACGCTGATTCCGCTCGGCGTAAAGATGAATACGTTGTTTTCCAGTTCGTACACGCCGCCGTCGAGAGCGTACACCGCGCCGCTCAGCATGTCGAGCACGCGGTAGCCCGTATTTACCGAAAGTTCGTTGAGATATACGATGGCCTGCCTGCCCTTTTTCAGCGTGGAGATGATGTTTTCCACGTCCTGAAAAGACTTGGGGTGAAACACCGTCAGCGGTCCGTTCTGCCGCGGCGTGTCGCTCGTTTGCCCTGCGGTGAAGTCCTCGAAAGAAATGCGGCGGCTCCTGTCGTTGTCCACGCCGTTTCTCCTGTCTTTTCCGAAAAAGTCGAACAGACCCATTTTATCTCCTCAAACCGTATAATTTCTCTTGCCGAATATCAGCGAACCGATGCGGATCATATTGCTCCCGTTCGCTATGGCCGTCTTGTAGTCGCCGCTCATGCCCATGGAAAGGTGCTCGAACGGCGCGCCGTTTTTCCTCATTATATCATAAAATTCCCGCATTTGCAAACACAAATCCGCAAGGCGGCTCTCTTCCGCGCCGAGGGGGAGCATGGCCATCAGTCCCTTCAAACGCAAATTTTTGTGCGAAAGCAGCCTTTCGCATGCGGCGAGGCAGTCTTCGGGCGCATAGCCGGACTTGCTTTCCTCCCTGCCGATATTGATCTCCGCGAGGATATCGCTCGCTACGCCTTTCTTTCGGGAAAGGCGGTCTATCTCCGCGGCCAGTTCGTCGCGGTCCACCGACTGGATGAGCGTCGCCTTGCCGACGAGGTATTTTACCTTGTTGGTCTGCAGATGTCCGATAAACTGATAGTCCCTGCAGCGCACGAGGGGAAATTTTTCGTTGAATTCCTGCACTCTGTTTTCCGCCGCCGCCGTCAGACCGGCGTCATAGGCGCGGTTGATGTCGTCGGCGCTCATGGTTTTGCTCGCGCCCACGAGCTTTATCTTTTCGCCGAGATTGTTGCCCTTCGCCGTTTCTTCGAGCAGGGCGCGGAGCGCTTGCCCGTTCATAGTTCTTTTATAAGATCGTCCATGGTGTAAAAACCGCTCTTTCTGCCCGCCATGAACATTGCGGCTTTCACCGCGCCGTCCGCGAACACTTCGCGGCTGGCCGCCGAATGCGAAAGCGTTACCGTTTCGTTGGGACCGGCGAAGATGACTTCGTGTTCACCCACGACGTTGCCGCCGCGGAGCGCGTGTATGCCGATCTCTTTTTCGTTGCGCTTGCCGACCTTGCCCTCGCGTCCGTACACGTAGAACTTGTCGGGCGCGACCTCTTTCACGGCGTCCGCCAGCATGAGCGCTGTGCCGGAAGGTGCGTCCACCTTCTGGTTGTGGTGCATTTCCACGATCTCTACGTCGAAAGAGGGAAGGGTTTTCGCCGCTTTTTTGCACAGATCGATGAGGAGGTTCACGCCTACGGACATGTTTGCGGAACGGAATATGGCGGAGCTTTCGGAAGCTGCGTCTATCCTTTTCAGCTGTTCGGGGGTATAGCCCGTAGCGCAGAGCACCGCGGGAACGCCCGTCTTCGCGGTATAGGCGAGCAGGTTGTCGAGATTGAGCGGGGAGGAAAAGTCGATCACGACGTCCGCGCTTTCCTTCACGCCCGCAAAATCTTTATATACGGGATACGAGAGGTCGGAGGAAGCCGCGTTCAGATCGACGCCCGCCGCTATTTCTATGCCGTTTGCCTCCGCCGTCCTGCAGACCGCCCGGCCCATTCTGCCGAGCGCGCCCGAAATGATGATTTTCATGTCATTGCTCCTTTATTGTGAAACCGAAGTCTTTCAGCGTTTTTATCATGTCCGCGCGGTGCCCGTCCTCGAGCACGGTCAGAGGCGGACGAACGTACGGCGTGCCGAAACCGATAAGGGAGGCCGCCGTTTTCACGGGGATCGGGTTGACCTCCGTAAACATTGCGTCTATCAGGGGGAGAAGGCGCTCCTGCAAGGCGATCGCCTTATCGTTTTCGCCCGCGAAATACAGCCGAGCCACGTCGCCGACTTCTTTGGGGGCGATATTGGAGGCGACGGATATAAGCCCCGAACTGCCGATGGATAACATGGCGAGGTTCAGGTTGTCGTCGCCGCTGTAAAGGGCGCACTTTCCGCGTATGAGCCGCGCGGTCTCGCAGATCTGCTCCATGTTGCCGCACGCTTCCTTGATGCCGTACATGTTGGGGATATCCGCTATCCTTTCCATCGTGCGGGGAAGTATGTTCACGCCTGTGCGCGCGGGCACGTTGTAGCAGAGCACGGGGATATTTACCGCCGAGCACACGTCCTCGTAATACTTCACCAGGCCGTTCTGCGTGCATTTGTTGTAATAGGGCGTTACCACGAGCAGGCCGTCCGCGCCGATGCTTTCCGCGTATCTGCTCTTTTCCACCGCCTTTCTCGTGCAGTTGCTGCCCGTGCCGAGTATCGCTTTCACGCGCCCCGCAATCTTCTTTAAGGCAAATTCGGCTACGTCCGCGTATTCCTCGTCGGTGAGCGTGGCGGCTTCGCCCGTCGTGCCGAGCACCACGAGGGAATCTATCCCGCTTTCGATCTGGTATTCGATCAGTCTTTCCAGCGCGGGGAAATCCACGCCGTCTTCGGTGAACGGCGTGATCAGCGCCGTGCCCGTACCTTTATACAAAACTTTCATTTTTTATTTGATAAGCCCCATTTCGAGAACTTTTTCCGCGATTTCCACGGCGTTGGTCGCCGCGCCCTTTCTGATGTTGTCCGCGACCACCCATAAATTGACGCCGCTTTCCACGGTATCGTCCTTTCTGATCCTGCCGACGAATACCTCGTCCTTGTTTTCCGCGGTGAGGGCCATCGGGTAGACGTTGTTTTTCACGTCGTCCTGCACGATCACGCCGGGCGCGTTTTCAAGCACCTTTCTGACTTCTTCGACAGTGCAGGGTTTGTAAAATTCCACGTTGATCGCTTCGCTGTGGCCGAAATACACGGGCACGCGCACCGTCGTGGCGGTAATTTTGATATTCTGATCGCCGAGTATCTTTTTGGTTTCGAAAATCATTTTGTCTTCCTCGCGGGTATAGCCGTTGTCGAGGAACACGTCGATATGGGGAATGCAGTTGCCGAAGATCGGGTAGGGGAATTTCTGCGGCGCCTCGCCGTTAATGCCGTTTTTCAAATCGTTATAGCCCTTTACGCCCGCGCCCGAAACCGCCTGATAGGTGGAATACACTACGCGCTTTATTTTAAAAGCGTCGTGCAGGGGGTTCAAAGCCACCACCGCCTGAATGGTGGAACAGTTGGGGTTGGCGATGATGTTCTTATGCCATCTGATGTCCTCGGCGTTGCATTCCGGCACGACGAGGGGGACGTTTTCGTCCCTTCTCCAGGCGTTGGAGTTGTCTATCACCAGCGTGCCGTGCTTCGCAAACACGGGGGCGAACTGCTTGGACGTTTCGCCGCCCGCCGAAAAGAGGGCGATGTCTATCTTTTTATCGACTATGTTTTCCTCTTTGAGTTCGATCACGGTGTGCTTTTTGCCCATAAAATCTATTTCCTTTCCCGCGCTCTTTGCGGAGGCGTAGAGGTAATAATTTTCCACGGGCAGTTTGCGTTCGGTGAGAACTTCGAGGAACTTGCTGCCGACCATTCCCGTCGCGCCGACGACGGCTACGTTGATTTTTCTCATGATATTCACTCCTTTGCAGAAAAATATATAAAATCCGTTTAAATTAAAGATATATTATCATTGCGCAAGAAAAAAGTAAAGTTTTTTTTCGGTACTATATCGTTTTTATTTGAAAATATTTTAAATTTAGTATAAAATAGGTACCAGTTGTAATTCAAAGGAAGATCCTTTGCAAGGAGAAAGAAATGGCTGAAAAGAAAAAAGGCGGATTTATAAACAGGCTGATCATGGGGACGGAAAAGTCGGAAGGCTACGCCCGCTCCACGCTGCCCAGCAACCGCTGGGAACTGTTCTGGGATATTTTCAAGGGCAGGTTCGGCAAACTGTTTTTCATAAACATACTCGTGCTGCTGTTCTGTCTGCTGGTGGCGTTTTTGATGCTGATCCTGAACAACGCGATGTCGCTTTACGGTTCGGAAAGCGGCTTTTCGCAGAATATCGGCATCGGCTATCCCGCGATTCCCGATATGTCGGGACTGGTCGAACAGATCGACCTCGTGGTCAAGCAGCAGCTCTATCTCGCCCTGCCCATCTGTTTGATGGTCGCGGCCGTGGGCATCTCCGGCGGCGCATACGTCATCAGAAACATGGTCTGGACGGAGGGTATTTTCGTTGCGAACGACTTCTGGAAAGGCGTGAAACAGAACTATTTCGTGGTGATGTTCACCCTTCTCATCTTCTCGCTCATATTCTATCTGGTGCAGATATCGATAGGCTACGCGAACCTGCTCATAGCCACGGGCGCGGGCAGCAAGGTGTGGCTCACCATAGGCAAAGGATTTTCCTACGCTTTTCTGGCATTTTCGTTTATTTGCGCAGCGTGGATGATCACGATGGGCGTAACTTACGATCTGAAATTCCGCCAGCTCATCAAAAACGCGGTGATCTTTTCGTTCGCCCTTTTGCCGATGAATATATTCTTCCTCTTTTTGGGGGCGATACCCTTCCTGCTGTTCCTCTTCGGGGGGATCGGCACGATGATCGGCGTCATTTTGTGCGCCCTGCTCGGCTTTTCCTGGTTCCTGCTCATCTGGACGGATTACAGCCAGTGGGCTTTCGATAAGTTCATCAACGACAGGGTGCCCGGCGCGCAGAAAAACAGGGGTATTTACGAAAAGGTCAGCAAAGACGACGCGGAGGCCATCAAAAAGTACCGCGAACAGCTGGCGCAGTCTTCGAGGACGGTGCTCACGCGCCGCCCGATCAAGCCGATCACCGACGACGAACTGCAGCTTGCGGAACTTCCGCAGTCTTACAGCCGCGCGGATCTGCAGCGCCTGCAGGAAAGCAGGGAGGCGCTGTACCGCGACAACGAGGAATATATAGCGGCGCATAAGGACGATCCGCAATACCAGCCGACCGAGGAAGAAAAGCAGTTCGAGGCCGAGCGCGAGGCGCGCAAGGAGCAGGCCCGCAAGGAACTCGAAGCGAGCATGAAAAAGGAACTCAAAAAGAAAAAGAAGAAAGAAGACAAATAAATGCTGAACGATTTTTCCGTGATGGCGCCCTACTACGAACGGCTTATGTCCGGCGTGAGCGCGGAGTGGGCGGCAAAGGTGGTGCGCGAGGTCGGGCGTTTCGCGCCCAATCCCCGTGGTGCCGACGCCGGCTGCGGTACGGGCAGCGTTACCCGCGCCCTTGCCTCGGCGGGATTTTCGGTCGTCGGTTTCGATCCCTCGGCGGGCATGCTGAACGAGGCTGCCGCCCTCGGCGGCGCGGAATACGTGCTCGGCGGGCTTAAAGAGGTGGGGCGGCTCCGTAACCTCGGGTTCGTTACGGCGGTGAACGACGTGATCAATTATATCCGCCCGCAAAACCTTGTGAAAAACTTCGCCGCGGTGTACGCCGCGCTCGATAAAAAGGGCGTGTTTTTGTTCGACGTTTCCTCCGAATACAAGCTTCGCAGCGTGCTGGGGGAGAACCTGTTCGGGGAGGACGGCGAAGATTTCAGCTACATGTGGTTCAATACGCAGAAGAAAGACGGGGTCCTGATGGAGCTCGTCTATTTCCTCAAAGAGGGGGATAAATACCGCCGTGAAGAGGAAAGCTTTTTTGAATACGCGCACAAGGCGGAGGACGTCGCCGCGGCGCTGAAAACGGCGGGTTTTTCCCGCGTGTCGGTGTCGGGCAGGAAAAAACGCCCCGCGCCGGACGACGAACGGCTGTATTTCAGGGCGTTCAAGTGAGGAGTATATGGAGATAAATACGATCGACTTTTTGTTCCAGCTGGCGGTGCTGTTGTTTTCCGCGAAGATGCTGGGCATGCTCATGCGCAGGATCGGACTGCCGCAGGTGCTCGGCTTTATCCTCGCGGGACTTTTGATCGGCCCCGCCATCTGGGGGCTTTTCATCGACATAAAGCCGAACTGGATTTTTCCCTTGCAGGAAAACGCAACGCTCAAGGTGTTTGCCGAAGTCGGCGTGGTGTTCGTCATGTTCACCGCGGGGCTGGAAACGGATCTTAAAGAGATCAAGAACACGGGGCTCGTGTCCTTTCTCATCGCGCTCGGCGGCGTGATACTGCCCCTCGGGCTCGGTTTCGCGGTTTCGATGGCCTTTCTCGGAACGGAAAACCTGTTGAGCTGTCTGTTCGTGGGCGTCATCATGACGGCGACCAGCGTGGGCATCACGGTGGAAACGCTCCGCGAGCTGGGCAAGCTCAAAACCAAGGTCGGCACCATCGTGATGTCGGCCGCCATTATCGACGACGTGCTCGGGCTCGTCGTGCTGACCATCGCGCTCAGTCTGAACGGCGCTTCGGCCGATTCCTCGCCCGTGCTCGCGCTTATCAACCCGAACGGGCTTCCCGTCGTTTCCATTCTGTGGATGTTCGCCTTCTTCGTCGTCGCGATCGGGTTGGGGATTTTGCTGATAAAGATATTCAAAAATCTCGAAAAGAAACACCCGCACACGCGCAGGATACCCATTTTATCCCTCGTCGTCTGCTTTTTATACGCTTATATGGCGGAGCGGGTGTTCGGCGTGGCGGACATCACGGGCGCCTATATCGCCGGCGTGCTGCTCTCGGTCAACCATAATTCCGCGGCGTACGTGGACAGGCGCGTTACCATCAATTCATATATGATATTCGCGCCGATTTTCTTTGCGAGCATAGGCATCAAGATCAGTTTCGACGGAATGACGCTGCACATGCTGTGGTTCGGGCTGGCGTTCGTCGCCACGGCGATTCTGGGCAAGATCGTTGGTTGCGGCGGCATAGCGAAAGCCGCGCGTTTCGGCTGGAAGGATTCCGCAAAGATAGGGGTGGGCATGATCGCCCGCGGCGAAGTTGCGCTTATCGTAACGGAAAAAGGCATTCTCGGCGGACTGCTCGCGCCCGATTACCGCGTGATCGTGGTCATGCTGGTGCTCGTGAGTTCGGTGCTCGCGCCCATTATTTTGAAACTTTTATATAAAAACGACGGCAATCCGACTTTGATGGACGGCAAGGAAGTGCAGTTCACCGACGTGGCGGCGCCGCAGAACAAAGAAACGGAAAAGGGCGGCGCGCCCGACGGCGGCGCCGCGCAAAGCGGAGTATAAATGAACAGACTTGTCAAAACTTTGATATACGGCGGGGAGATGTCGCTCTGCGTGATGGATACGACCGACCTCGTCAACGACGCGATAGACATACATCGGCTCTCGCCGCTTTCGGCGGCGGCGCTCGGCAGGGTGCTTACGATCGCCTCCTTCATGTCGAGCTGCATGAAAAACGAAACGGACAAGCTCTCCGTTTCCGTCGTGGGCGACGGCGTGGGCGGCACCATCACGGTCAGCGGCAACAGCGCGCTCGATATGCGCGGTTCCATCGACAATCCGCGCGCCGAACTGCCCTTGCGCGCGGACGGCAAGCTGGACGTGGGCGGCTGCGTGGGCAGGAACGGACGGCTGACGGTAGTAAAAAGCCTGGGGCTGAAAGAACCTTATTCGGGGAGCTGCCGCCTCGTCAGCGGAGAGATCGCGGAGGATTTCGCCGCCTACTATCTTTACAGCGAACAGCAGCCCTCCGCCATCGCGCTGGGCGTAAAGATCGGTAAGGATTACCGCTGTATCGGCGCGGGCGGCGTGGTCATACAGGCGTTGCCGGGCGCTTCCGAAAATTCGATTTCGAAAGCCGAAGAGGCGATGAAGCATTTTGCCAACATAAGTTCGCTCATCAAAGAGAAGAGCATAGAGGACATAATAAGCGGATACTTCGGGAAGACCGCTCCGATAGAAGAATATTCTCCGCATTACAAATGCCTTTGCAGCCGCGGATATATCGGCGGCATTTTAAAGACTATGGGGAGGGCGGAACTGGACGACATCGTGAAGGAACAGGGGAAGATCACGGTCAACTGCGAGTTCTGCGAAAAAAATTACGAGTTCACGGAAAAGGACGTGGACGAACTGTTCAAGGGGTAAGGATATGGCCGAAAACGTTGTGCTGAAGTTCGACTCCAGCGCGAAAGCGTACAAAAGACTGGCGGACAAGCGGCTGGATGAAGACGACCTCGAGGGCGCGCTCACGCTTCTGCTCGAAGCGAAGGAGCGCACGAAATACGTGCTCGCCATCTACTTCGATATCGCCGAGATCTATTACGAAATGGGGCTTTACGAGTATTCCCTGCGCTACTGGTTCCGCGCGCTTGACCGCGCGCCCAAATACGACCTCGAGGATATCTACAACGGCCTCGGCGCATGTTACTACAATCTGGGCAACTTCGCGGCCGCGACCTATTACTTTAACCAGCAGTTCCTCGTTTCCAAGGACGGGAGCGTGTTTTTGGAGGACGATATACTCGATTCCATCGCGGGGGCGATGTCGGAACCCGAATTCAAGGTGGTTTATCCGCCCGAGGAGGCCGACTATACCGACCTCATGCGCCGCGCGAAAGCGCACATGCTGCGCGGGGAAAACGCGGAAGCGCGCGCGCTTTACGCCGAAGTTCCCGAAGGCGCGAAGGAATACGATACCGCGCAGCTCGAATCGGCGGTGGCCGCCTTTTTGTCGGGCGACGCGGAAGAGGGCATCAACATCAGCAAAAAGGTGTTCGCCCGCGACGGCGAAAACGTGTTTGCAATCTGCAATCTTTCCAGCATGTATAAGTACAGAACGCTCTACATGCTGTCCGACATGTATTTTTCCAAGCTGGACGAAAACAAGGCGAAAAACGACGACGAACTTTACAAGATCGCCACGGCGTGCATGGAGCATGCGAAATACGACCGCGCGGCGCGCTGTTTCGAGCGGCTGCTCGCCGACCGCCCCTACGACATGCAGCTCGCTTTTCTCAAGGGGGTTGCGCAGTATAATGCCAGGAATTTCGGGGAGGCGCGGCGGACGTTCGGCCGTATCGTGCGGCTTACCGAAGTCAACCCGCCCGCGGCGTCTTACTTCCGCCGCGCGGACGAGGCGGAGCGAAACGGCGTAAAGAGCTTTCATCCGCTGCCGAATTTTTTCAAGCCCGTGGAGGAGGAAGAAGCGGAAAATACCAAAAAGCTCGCTCTCCTCATCAAGACAAAAAACGACAAGGTGCTCAAAAAACGCATGAAAGAGCGGGATTTCTGGGACCTTATGGACTGGGCGTTCTTTTCGATAGATAAGGAAATCCGCCGCTGCGCCTGCTTTATTCTGGCTGTGGCGGAAACAAAACAGGCGGAAAAGTACCTGCTCGACAAACTGCTCGACCCCGTGCTGAACGACGAGATCAAGGCGTATATCGCGGAGCTTTTCGTGCTGGGCGGTTACGACAAAACGGTGGGCGCGGTTATGTCGAGTGTCTATAAAAAGGTATGTTTTTACCCGCTGAGCGCGGAAGACGACGCCCACGGTTCGCTGTTCACTTCGGCATACGCGCTTTGTTATTCCAAATGCGTGCTGATCGGCGATTACGATATGCGCAAGGTTTACGACGCGGCCAACACCCTGTATTTTCTCACCGACGGCAGCAGGCTTTTCAGAAATCTGGAGGCAAATACCCTCGCCGCGCTCATCTACCTCCGTTCTGAGGTGGAAAAAGTGGTGGCGGTGGAGGACGCCGCGGCGCTGTTCGGGTGCAGGAAGGAAGAACTCATGAAACTCATGGAAGAAACGGAGAACATCTGATGGACGCGAGAGCCGATATAGATAAACTTTTTGAAAAATTTGCGGAAAAGTACGTCCGCGAAAACAAGGGAAAGTTCACCGCGGAGGAGTGGGAGGATAAAATCCCCGAACTTTACGAAAAATTCGGGAAGACGGCGTTCGACGAACTCGGCGGCAAGACGCCCGAAACGTATTTTTCGGCGCTGAACGGCGAGGAACTCGTCGCATTGCTTTCCGAAAGCGCGGAACAAGGTTCGGTTTCCGACTATCTCTGCGAGGCGATCGTCGCCGCGGAGGACAGCGAAAAGCCGCTGATCGCCCTGCTGGGCGATCCTTCGGAAGAAAAGGTGATGTATGCGCTCAACCTGCTCGGCGACAAGGACAGCGCGGCGGCGGTGCCCGCTTATCTCGAACTCGTTACCGACGGTTCGCAGGGCGAACACGTCAGAGAGCTGGCTGCCGAACTGCTCTGCCGCACGCCCGAGCTTTGCAAGGAAAGGCTCCTGCGGCTGTACGGCGACGCGGACGATGGAGAAAAGCTGCTCTTTTGCGACATATTGTCGCGCTGCCGTCCGGACGAAAGGGTGTACGACGTTCTGGAAAGCGCCTTTCTCGAACACCCCGCCGCGCCCGCGCTGTATTCTTCTTTTCTCGCGCGCTACGGCGACGAACGGGCGCTGCCCGCGCTGTACGAGGCGATAGAAAACAAGTCGCTCGATTACGCGGAATTCAGAGAACTGCGGTTCGCCATAGAAACGCTTGGCGGAGAGTACGACAAGCCCCGCGATTTTTCTTCGGACAAAATATATAAAAAACTCAGCGCGGAAAACAGAAAAAAACGAAAATAAACAAAAAGCAAGCGGCGCTTGCTTTTTTAATTTTTAACCGTTTGCCGAAACGCCGTGTCGGCTTTACGCGATTATCGGAAAATAAAAATAATAATATATTATAACAACACAAGAAGATAACAATAACGCGGCATAAAGTTTACATGTTATATTACAAATGAACCGTTTGTTTATGCGGTAAGAAAGTAAGATCGGGTCGGAACGCCGCGATTTTGCGACGACAATATTCGGTCGGTCAAGGGGAGCGGAAATGAAAAAGATCGTGATTATGCTCGTGTGTGCTGCGTTTTTGCTGAGCGGATGCGGTAAAAAAGAAAACGAAGTAGAGCCGCCGTCGGATACGGGGAAAAGTTATGTGGAATTCGTGCAGACGGATTACGCCGTAGGCGTTGATGCGGAGATACAGCTTACGTTGAACAGCGAAAACGCGGAAAGCATAACCTTTGTTTCGTCTTTACCGGAGATTGCCTCGGTTTCGCCAAACGGCGTGGTGAGTGGGCTTAAACTGGGTAGAACCGAGATTACGGCTACCGCAGTTTCCACAGGGAAGGGAGGCGAACGGCTTTCCGCAAAGTGCAGCGTATTTGTCAACCCCGGCGAATACGAAAAGCTGGACGGCGAGGAACCGCTCGTCAAGTGGCTCGGCAGAACGTTCGTATCCGAAAATGCTGTCAATTGCTATAACACGGCAAGCGGATTCGAGGCAGACTTTTACGGTACGGAATTCTGCGCGCAGATCCTGGCGGCAGGCAATAAAAAAACGCCGCGGATTTGCGTATTGATCGACGACGAAATTTCTCCCGAAAAACGGATAATAGATCTGACGCAGACTAATGTCGAAAAGGAATATGTTCTGGCGGAAAATCTTTCCATGGGACAGCATAAAATCCGCGTGTATAAGCTCACCGAACCCTATACGACTTCGCTTGCGTTTACTTCTTTGAAAACGGACGGCTACTTTCTGAACCGTCCATTAGACAAACCGCTGAAAATCGAAGTGTACGGAGATTCCATCACGACCGGGCATAAAAATATGCGTACGACGCCTGCGGAACCCGCCGATTCGACAGATAATATCCAGAACGGTTGCTTGACTTACGCATGGCTTGCGGCAGAGGAACTGAATGCGGAAATCAACGTAATGGCGCGCACGGGGATCGGAATGTATTCGGCGTGGGGCAGTTCTTACGTATTGCGGGATAACTGGAAAAAAACGTATCTTTCCGAATATGATTATCTGCATACGCCGTTGCGGAATCCCGAATGGGATTTTACGTCTTACGTGCCCGATGTCGTTTTGATCAATATCGGCACAAACGATTACTGGTATCAAAAAGACGTGGAACTCTATAAGTCGGAATTGAAAAAGTTTACCGACGAATTGTTCTCGTTGTACGGAGCCGACACCAAGATCGTCTATCTTGGCGGCATGATGATTGCGGAAAACATTCCCGCAATGAAGGCGGTGGCGGACCTGTATGAAGAAAACGTAACGGTATTGCGGTTGCCTGCTTCGGAAGCGTCGCACCCGCGCAAGGCCGATAATGTCAAAGCGGGGCAAGTTCTCGCGGAATACCTTGAGAAAATAATGTAAATCGCGCTCGCGATCCGAATTTTCGCGCCTGAACGCCGTCGGTTTCCCGGCGGCGTTTCTATAATCGAAAAAAGCGTGTTTGCGGATATATGAAAATCCTCGGCGCGCCTGCCGCGTTTTTTTATGCCCGTTTTTCCGCATAGGGCGGGCGCGCCGCGCATAAATTCTGTATGTGAAAACTTTTATCTACGCGGCGGAAACGACCTTTCTCCTGCTCGGCACAATCATCGGTTCGGGATTTATTTCGGGGCGGGAGATCGTGTCGTTTTTCGGCGGCAACATCTGTTTTTTTGCGTTTTTCGCGGGAGCGCTGTTCTTTTTCACTACCTATCTTCTGCTGCGGCTGGGCGGACGCTACGGCACGTTTGAAGAGAGCAACCGCGCTCTCTTCGGCAGAGCGCATAAAACGGTCGGGTGGGCGACGGCCGTTTGTCTTTTCACCGTGGTCGCGTCTTCGCTCGCCATGACCGATTCCATGATGAATTCGCTGTTCGGCATCGACGGAAGGATCCCCGCGGCCTCGCTGCTTACCCTCGCCGTCGCGTTTATCTCCGCGCGTCGGGGGCTGGACGGGGTAAAAAAACTCAACGCCGTTCTGGTGCCGCTCATGCTCGCGCTGACTACGGTCTTTCTCTTCGTCAAGGGGGATTTCGATTTCGGAGCGCCCGCCTATCCCGCGGAGAGCAACGTTTTTTCCGTCTGCTTTTACGTGGGATTTAACATGTTTCTGTCCGCGGCGGTCATCGTGAGAGCGGGGGACGGAAACAGAAAACACGCCCTGCTGACCGCCGCAATATCGGGCGCGGTTACGGCTGTATTTATCGTGCTCATTTACGGCGCGGTCAATTACGAGGGGATAAACGCCGCCGAGGCCGATCTGCCGCTCGCCGCGCTCTTTTCCTATTCCGCGTTTATGTCCGCCGCTTTCGGCGCCGTGCTGTACGCGGGCGCTCTGACTACGGTGGTCTGTTCCTACTACCCGCTGAGCGAAGCCGTTTCCAGAAAGTCGCGCATGTTTTCCGTTACGCTCGCCGTCGGCGTTTTCCTGTTTTCGCGCATAGGGGTAAAGACCATCGTCGGGGCGGCGTATCCCGCCGCGGGCGTGCTCGGCGCGCTTTATTTTATCTATGCGGCCGTCGTTTCCGCGTATAAAAACAAGCCGTTTGGAAAAATTAAGAATAAGGAAAAAAACAAGGAGAAGGAAAATGCAGAAAAAAAAGAAAAAGATAAAAGTAGCCCGCCTTTCCGACGAGGATTACAATAATTATATCATGTCGCTGAAAGACGAACGCCCGACGAAAGTCATCGTTCCCGACGGAAAAAAGAAGGGCGACGAGTGAAAATCGGCCTAAATTTGCAACCGTAACAAAAAATATCGTCAAATCGTTTGTGTTTTATCGTCAAAACATTTATAATAGACACGTACATTCAACGTACGGAGATGTTACGCCCCGTGCGCTTTCGCGGCGCACGAAAGGAAAAGTATGGTAGAGATCATAGAAGTAAAGACGAGAAAACAGAAACGGTTGTTTACGAACTATCCGCTGGAATTATATAAAGACTGCCCTTATTACGTTCCCCCGCTTTACAGCGAGGAGAAAAATATCCTCAACCCGAAAAAGAACTTCAACCTGGCCAACTGCGACGTGAGGTGTTTCCTCGCTTATAAGGAGGGAAAGCTCGTCGGGCGCGTTGCGGCCGTGGTGCACAACCAGTACAACCGCATGTGGAACAAGAAAGATATCCGCTTTTCGCGGTTCGACGCCGTCGACGACCTCGAAGTGTTCGACGCCCTGCTGAAAACGGTGGAACGCTGCGGCAGGGAACGCGGTCTGGAAAGGATACACGGGCCTTGGGGCTTCAACGATACGGACAGGGAAGGCATGCTGACCTACGGTTTTTCCGAGCGCAGCACCTACAGCACAAATTATTATTACCCGTATTTTGCGGAGAACATGAGAAAGCTCGGCTATGCGGATGAATCGAAATGGGTGGAACGCGGTTTTACCATTCCGGAACGTCCGTACGAGCGGATTCTGCGCATTGCGTCCAAATTGCAAAAGAGGCTCAACGTGGTGGACGTGGCGGAAACCATGCCGATAAAACAGATCGTGAAAAAGTACGGCGCGGCGTTTTTCGATACATATAACGAAGCCTATTCGGGATTGGACGGCTTTACGCCCATTGGAAAAAAGGCCCAGAAAAACGTGCTGAGGAGCTTTGCCACCGTAGATCGGAAGA
>UQZE01000038.1 GCA_900545325.1 uncultured Eubacteriales bacterium | reverse complement strand
GTTCTGTTCGGCTTGGTGAAATGATGTTTTCCGATATAGCCTTTGAGGCGTATCCCGTATTTCTCTGAATCGATATAAAAACAGTTGTCTATCGTCGCCTTTCCGTAAACGCTGAGCATGGCGCTCTCAAGCCCGTCGCCGTAAGACTGATAAACGAGTTTTCCGTTTGCGGTATATTTGAAGGAAATATGCGGATTGCCTAAAATAAAGCGCGATACTATATTGGAAATATCGCTTTCTTCGGATTTCGCCGTCTTGAGAAATTTATGCCGCGCGGGCGTATTGAAAAATAATTCGCGGACGGTGATTTCCGTCCCGCCGCCAAGACCGCAGTCGGAAATCGTTTCGTTTTTTCCGCCCTCGCAGGAAATGAACGCGCCGAATTCCTGCCCTTGCGGTTTAGATGCGATTTTTATTTTGGCTACCGAGGCGATGCTTGCAAGCGCTTCTCCGCGGAAGCCGAGCGTCAGTATGGCGTCGAGATCTCCGACTTCGCGGATTTTACTCGTGGCGTGCGGCATGAGCGCCTTTTTCAGTTCGTCTTTTTCGATGCCGCAGCCGTCATCCGTAATCCTTATCGAAGAAATTCCGCCGTCGAGGATTTCAACCGCGATATTTTTTGCTCCCGCGTCTATGGAGTTTTCTACCAGTTCTTTCACTACGGAAAACGGCCTTTCCACCACTTCGCCCGCGGCGATACGGTTATAAACCGAACTGTCGAGCACATTGATTTTTGCCATAAGTTATTCTACCTTTTCCTTTAAGTCCTGCAAGACATTGAACGCCTGCATCGGGGTAAGATTGTTCATGTCCATTTCCTTGATAATGCGCTCGACTTCGCTTATCGCTCTGGGCGGCGCTTCCTCTTCGCTGTCGCTGCGAACGGTCAGATCGTTTTTTTCCAGGCGTTTCAATACCGTTTTCGCTTTATCCGTAATTTCCCTGGGAACGCCCGCAAGCGCCGCAACTTCGATGCCGAAACTCTTGTTTGCGCCGCCGCGCATGATCTTGCGCATGAATACAATACTGTTGTTCAGCTCCCGAACGGTAACCTTATAGTTTTTTACGCCGTCAAGCGTGCCTTCGAGCTCCGTCAGTTCGTGATAATGCGTGGCGAAAAGCGTCTTTGCCTTGACGTTTTTCGTGAGATATTCCACGACCGCCCAAGCTATGCTCAGTCCGTCGAAAGTGCTTGTGCCCCGTCCGATTTCGTCGAGAATGAGCAGGCTGTCCTTCGTGGCGTTGCGGATAATGCTCGCGACTTCGTTCATCTCCACCATAAAGGTGCTTTGGTCGGAGATAAGGTTATCGCTCGCTCCTATCCTGGTAAAGATTTTATCGGTAATGGGGATCATGGCGGATTTTGCGGGCACGAAACTGCCGATATGCGCCATCAGCGTAATGAGCGCTACCTGCCGCATATACGTGCTTTTTCCCGCCATATTCGGCCCGGTAATGATGATCGTTCTGTTGTCGGCCGAATCCATATAGCAGTCGTTCGGGACAAATTGTTCGTCTGATACCGCCTCGACCACGGGGTGCCGTCCGCCCGTGATGTCGAGCGTGCCCCCTCTTTTCACCATTTCGGGGCGGGCGTAATTTCTCTGCTTGGCCACCTGCGCAAGCGAACACAGAGCGTCGAGCGAACCCAAGGCAAACGCCGCGTCTTTTAATTTTTCTATATAGCCCGTCAGTTTGTCTTTCAGTTCCGAATACAGGCGCTGTTCGAGCCTGACGGATTGTTCTTCTGCGGAAAGCAGTTTCGATTCCAGCTCTTTGAGTTCGTCCGTAACGTACCGTTCGCAGTTCGCGAGCGTCTGTTTTCTCTGATAATGATACGGCACGGATTCTTTGAAAGAGTTTGTAACTTCGATGTAATAGCCGAAAATCCTGTTGTAGTTGATGCGCAGGGTTTTGATGCCTGTGGCCTGTCTCTCGCGCGATTCCATTTCGCTGATCAGCTGTTTTCCGTTTTCTGCGAAGTTACGGTATTCGTCGAGTTCCGGGTTGTATCCCGCACGGATATAACCGCCGTCCTTCATGTTTGCCGGCGGATCTTCTGCGACGGCCGAAGCAAGAAGCGCCGCGAGGTCGGAAAAATCGGCTATTTTCTCATTGAGTTCGTTGAGTACGGAACAGCGTATTCCCGAAAGGGAAAATTTCAGGCTGGGCAGAACGCTGAGCGATTCCGCAAGCAGGCAGCAATCTTTCGGAAGCAGGTTTCCGTTTGAAATTTTTCCGGTCAGCCGTCCGATGTCGCGGATGCTTTTGAATACCTCGCTCACTCCTTCGCGGAGTAAATTATTGCGGCAGAGCTCCTCCACGCCGTCCAGCCTGCGGTCGATTGCCGCCGCGTCCTGTAAAGGAGATAAAACCCAGCTTTGGAGCATTCTCGCCCCCATGCTGGTTTTCGTTTTGTCGAGCACCCATAAAAGAGAACCGTATTTTTTACCGTCGCGGAGCGTTCTCGTCAGTTCGAGGTTGCGCACCGCGTTGATATCCAATCCCATGAACTCTTCGGATTGCTCAAAGACGATCTGCGTGATGTTTTTGAGCGAATGCATCTGCGTTTCTTTCAGATAAGACAAAAGCGCCCCGGCTGCGGCAATCGCGGCGGATTGCCCGTCGAGCCTGAAAGGCGAAAGATTTTTCACGCCGAACTGCTCTTTCAGCGTCTTTTCCGCTATTTCCGCATTGAATTCGCTTTCGCGGTAACTTCCGAAATCGGGCAGAACTTTATGCCTTACCAAAGAGTTTTCCCCGTAAAATTTGCGTGCCTCGGCGTTGCTTATGATTTCGGCGGGAGATAATTTGGAGATCTCGTCGATCACTTTCGCCCGATCTTCGGCGACTTTTACGAAAAATTCGCCCGTCGTGATGTCCACCCAGGCGAAAGCGACGGTATCCCCGTCTTTGTATACGGAAACGAGAAAGTTATTACTTTTTTCGTCTATCAGGGAATCCTCCGTGAGCGTGCCCGCGGTGATTACCTTGATCACGTCCCTTTCCACGAGATTTCTGCCGTTCGGTTCGGTAAGCTGTTCGCAGATAGCGACTTTTTCTCCGTGCGAAACGAGTTTCGAGATGTAAAAATCTGCCGCGTGAAAAGGCACGCCGCACATCGGCGCGCGTTCTTCGAGGCCGCAGTCTCTTCCCGTAAGTTTCAGATCGAGTATGGCGGACGCCTTTATCGCATCGTCAAAAAACATTTCGTAAAAATCGCCCAGGCGGTAAAATACGAAACAGTCCTTATACTTGTCCTTTACGGTGAGGTAATGCTGCATCATTTGCGAAAGTGCCATAATGTCAATTCTCCGTTTTTCCTGTCAGCGAAATGCCGTTCGCCTTCGTGATTCTGACCTGAACAAATTCGCCGACCGCGTTATTTGCCGAGGTGAAATATATCATTTTACCGAATTCGTCTCTCCCGAAATACATATCCTTTTTTTCGTCGTAGCCTTCTGCAAGCACTTCTGCGAGCCCGTTCAAATAACCTTCGGATATCTCTTTGTTTATCGACGATTGCAATTCTATAAGTTTTGCTATGCGTTGTTTCGATATCTTTTCGGGTACCTGTTCGGGCATGTCCGCCGCCTTGGTACCCGCGCGGGGCGAATATATAAAGGTAAAAGCGCCGTGAAAACGCGCTTGCTTCATAAGTTCGTAAGTATCCGTAAAATCTTCATCCGTTTCCGAGGGGAAACCCACCATCACGTCGGTTGTAACGGCGCAGCCTGGCACGGTCTTTTTAAGAAAAGCGAGTTTTCCGAGGTATTCCTCCCGCGTATAATGCCTGTTCATCGCTTTGAGGATTCTGTCTGAACCCGACTGCACGGGCAGATGCACCGCGCGGCATATCTTGTCGTTGTCCCTGATCGCATACGCGACGTCTTCCGATAGATCTTTCGGATGATTGGTCATGAAACGCAAACGGAATTTTCCCTCGATCGCGGCTATTTTTCTCAATAAATCTGCAAAATTTACGCCGTCCGCGCGGTCTTTTCCGTAGGAATTTACGTTCTGGCCCAAAAGTGTGATTTCTTTATAGCCTTCTTTGACGAGCGCCGCACATTCCGCCACTATGTCGTCGGCGCGGCGGCTGCGTTCCCGCCCGCGCACATACGGCACAATACAGTAAGTGCAGAAATTGTTGCAACCGTACATGATGTTGACCCAGGCGTTCGGATAACTCGTGCGCTTTTTCGGCGTACCCTCCACGATGCAACCTTCCTTTTCCTCGACTTCCACCACTGATTTTTTCCTGCCGAGCTTTTTTTCAAAAAGTCTTTTGAAATCCTCGAGATTATGAGTGCCGAAAACTATATCCACAAAAGGAAATGTGTTTTTAAGTTTCTCCGCGGCGCCGCTCTGCTGGGTCATACAGCCGCCTACGGCGATTATAAGGTCTTTTCTCTCTTGTTTCAGCCCCTTCAACGCGCCTATGTTTCCGTATGCGCGCTCCTCCGCGTTTTCCCGGATGCAGCAGGTGTTGAAAATAATGGCGTCGGCTTCTCTTTCCTCGGCCGTTTCCTCGTAGCCCAGACTGCACATGATGCCCGCGAGTTTTTCCGATTCGTGAACGTTCATCTGGCAGCCGTAAGTAACTATGTGATATTTCTTTTTTTCCATGTCGTCCCGCTTTGATTTAATGTATATATAATACATTAAAAGGCGAATTTTGTCAATTTATAAAAGGTATAATAAAGCGAAAAACATTTATACTAAGTTTATGAAAAAGCTCTTGAAATTCTTTTTGATACTTACGTGTATTGCAGGCGTTCTTCTCCTGTCTTTCACGATATATTTCGCCTGCGTGACTTCCGGATACCGCCTTGAAAAACAAAAACTCGTAGGCACGCAGCACACCCTGGAATTTTACGACGTGCACGGAAACGAAATTTCCGCCTTTTCCGGCGATACCGCCGTTTCCGAAGACGAGGAAATCCCTTCCTTTGTGAAGAACGCTTTTATCGCGGTTGAGGACAGACGTTTTTATAAACATAACGGCATAGATAAAAAAGCGCTGATGCGCGCCATGTGGAACAATATAAAGTCTTTTTCCTTAAAAGAGGGCGCTTCCACTATCAGCCAGCAGCTGATCAAGAATACGCACCTTACCAACGAGAAAACGCTGAAACGAAAGTTGATAGAATTCAAGCTGACGCGGCAGCTCGAAAAGAATTATTCCAAGGATGAAATTCTCGAAATGTATCTCAATACAATCTATTTCGGCAAAAACTCATACGGCATTACTTCGGCGGCAAAAAACTATTTTAACGTAAACGTTTCCGATCTTTCTTTGTCGCAGGCCGCCGTTCTCGCGGGACTGATCAAAGCTCCCACCGCTTATTCGCCTGCGAACAATATGGAAAAATGCAGAACGCGCCGCGATACCGTTCTTAAACTTATGAAGGAACAGGGGTATATTTCCGAAACAGAATTTGCGGCGGCGGTTGCGGAAGATATCGCGTTGAGCGAGGGCGAAAAAAGCGCTTCCGCCTATTATATCGAACAGGCGAAAGAGGAATTCGAACGCGTTATGAATTTTTCCCCCTACGCCCTGACCGATTGTAAAATCTACACATATTACGACCCCGAAAAACAGGCTCTTCTTTCGGACTACGCGCGAGGCGACGGATACGATTTTACAGGCATTATATTAAATAATGAAAAAAACGCGGTTAACGCTTATTATTCGCAAAGTTTTGACGACAGACGGCAGGCCGGCTCCGTGTTAAAACCCCTCGCCGTCTACGCCCCCGCGATCGACGCAAAATGCGTTTCGGAATGCAGTCCGATTCTCGACGAAAAAACCGATTTCAACGGCTATTCCCCCTCAAACTACGGCGACGCGTATTACGGATATATCAGCGTAAAGGAAAGCCTTGAGAAAAGTTCAAACGTCTGCGCCGTAAAACTTCTCAATTACGTAGGCACGGAAAAAGCCTGTAAATATCTGAGAAATCTGGGAATAAACGTATCCGATGGAGACGAAAATCTGGCGCTCGCGCTGGGAGCCGTATCGCAAGGCGTTACGTTGAAAGAACTCGCGTCGGCATATACTGCGTTTTCGGGAAACGGCGAGTATCAGTCGCCTGTATTTATCGAAAAGATAGAAGTCGACGGAGCGCTGCGCTATCGCTATTTACCGATGAAAAAACGGGTGTTTTCGGAATCGACGGCCTATTTAATGAATTATATGCTCAAAGGCGTGAGCGAAAACGGTACGGCGAAAAAAATTGGCGCGCTGAAAAAAGAGATCGCCTCTAAAACGGGTACTGTCGGCGGCAAAAACGGAAATACCGACGCTTATAACGTTTCCTATTCTCCCGAATTTACGATTGCCGTCCGCTTGAGCGCAAAAGACGAGCTTATGCCGAACAATATCACGGGCGGCGGCGCACCGACGACAAAAGCGTTCAATATATGGAAAAAGCTGAAAACCGACGACGGAAAGAAATTCAGTTCGTGCGCAGACGTGGTAAAAGTGAGTTTGGATAAAACGGCTTACGAAAAAGATCACCTGCTCGTTTTGGCCGACGAAATCGCTCCCGCAAAATGTAAAATCGAAGGATATTTCGCAAAAGACAATGTTCCCAAAGAGATCGCAAACCGCTTTTCCTCCCCAAGGTTTGATGATGTAAAATTTACTGTAAATAACAATATTATTAATATTAAATTATGTCTGACAGAATATTGTGATTTTTACGTTTACAGAGAGGTGAACGGAAAAAGAAAACTGATTTTCGACAGCGCGGGAAAAGATTGCGAAGAATACTCGGAAGAGATGACGGACTGCGGAAAGGTCTACGCTTATTATGTCGTCCCCTATTACAATAACGGCGGTACGGCGGTGAAGGGGGCTGAAACGCTCGCAGGAAAAGCGCTGTGCGGCAAAACCTCGGATCTTCCCGACGATTGGTGGAATACTGATTTTTAAAATTTTTATAAAAAACGGCTCGTTTTACGAGCCGTTTTTCTGTCAGAGTTCGTATTTTTCTATATTTGCCATAGCCTCTTCGATCAAGCCCTCCACGTCGAGCGCCTTTTCCATTTCCGTCACTTTTTTCAGATTCGGCCTTATGACGGGAAATCTCGGCAGAAAGACGGTGCAGCAATCTTCATACGGCAATATGGAAGTGTTATATGTGTCTATCTCCCGTGAAATTTTAATAATGTCCACTTTATCGAACGCTACGAGCGGACGGAGTACGGGCACGGAAACCACAGAGTTAGAGGATGTCATGCTTTCGATCGTCTGGCTTGCGACCTGTCCTAAACTTTCCCCTGTTACGATTGCCTGATCGCCTAATTTCAGTGCGAGACGTTCGGCAATGCGCATCATAAAACGCCGCATAAGGGTTATCATAAATTCTTCATGGCATTTTTCGTGAATAGCTTCCTGAATATGCGTGAAAGGAACGACATATAGGTTCATTCCCCCGTTATATTCGCCGACTTTTTTCGAAAGCTCCACAACCTTTTCCTTCGCCGCCTCTCCCGTATACGGAAAACTGTGGTAATGCACCGCGTCGAGTTTCATGCCCCGTTTAGCCATCATATAGCCGGCGACGGGCGAATCGATCCCCCCCGAAATGAGCAGCATGCCTTTTCCCGCCGAGCCTACGGGCATGCCGCCAAGGCCGGCGATATTGTCCGTATATACAAAGGTTTTCCCGTCCTCCCTGATATCGATATTGACGGTAAAATCGGGATCCCTCACCTGAACGCGCAGGTCTTTATGGAATAATTCAAGTATTTTACCGCCCGTGAGTCTGGAAACCTCCATCGAATCGGGCGAAAAGTTTTTGTCCGCACGGTTTGTCGCGACCTTAAACGTCCCCTTTTTGTCCTTGCAAACGGCAAGAGCGGCTTGAAAAATATTCTCAAGGGAGCTTTCCGTAACGAGAGCGTGGCTGTATGTGTGGATCCCTGCGATTTTCGAAAGTTTTTCCACGATGGCCGCGCCGTCTTCTTCCGCGTAATTCTCTATCATATAACGGCTGTGCAGAGCCGTGAACGTGTGTTCGATGCCCTTTAATGAACTTTTGATGTTATTTTTCAGCAGTTTTTCGAAATACCCCCTGTTTTTCCCTTTCAGATGTATTTCGGAATATCTGATTATGATTGCTTTTTCCATTATTTTTTCATCACCTTTGCAAGTCTGGCGGTACATTCGTTCAGCTTTTCCGCAGCAAATTTCACTTCCTCTTCTTCTAAGTAGGGGTTGAAACTTATCCGAATAATCCCGTCGTTGTTTTTATACCCGCAGGCGTCTATTACGCGCGAATATCTGTTTTTGGAAGAACATGCGGAGCCGTTGCCGACGATCACCCCGTATTCTTCCAGCATGTGCAGCACAACCTCTCCCTTTACGCCGTTCGCGGCCACACACAGAATGTAGGGCGAACATGCCGCGTCGGAGATTACGGTAAATAAATTTTTGTCGAGAACCGACATGAATAAAGAATTGAGTTTCCTAACTTTTTCTAAATATTCCGGCTGGTGCGCAAATTTTTCCCGAGCGGCATATTCGAACACCTTGATTCCGAAGATATTTTCGGTACCGCTGCGCAGGCCGTATTCCTGTCCGCCTCCGTATAAAAGCGGAGCGACGCTGAGATTCTTTTTTCTGATGAGCGCGCCGACGCCTTTCAGTCCGTTTATTTTATGCGCGCTTATGGAATAAAGATCTATATCCGACGAAAGTCTGAACGGTATTTTTCCGTAAGCCTGTACGCCGTCGCTGTGAAATAAAATATTTTTGTCGATGAGTTTTATCGTCTTGGCGAGCGCGTTCACGTCGTTGACCGCGCCCGTCTCGTTGTTGACGTGCACGACCGATACGAAACGGACGTTTCCTTTGGTGACCGTTTCCAGCAGTTCGTCTTCATTGACGGAACCGTTTTTGTTGAGTGATATGAATTTTACGTCTACCCCCCTGTTCTTCAGTTCGAGAAAAGATTTGTAAACGGCAGCGTGTTCGCCCTGCGTCGTCAGCGCGGTACCCCGTTTTGCAGACGAAAAGATCGCCGTATCGTCGCTTTCGGTGCCGCACGAAGTAAAAACGCATTCATGTGCGGCCGTGCCCAAACTCTTCAGTATAAACTCACGCGCGGCGTTCAGTTCTTTATTGTTTTCAAGCCCTCCGCGGTATAATGCCGACGGATTGAAAAAACGCTCTTCATTAAATTTCCGCGCTTCCGCAAGGGCCGAAGGAAGCGGCTGCGTCGTCGCGGCGTTATCCAGATAAATCATTTGTAATCCTTTTCCAAAATCGTTTTATTGCTGTATCTGAGAATGGTTGCCATAAATTTTTCGCTGCAATCGAAAATGAGCAGTTTATTGGAGCCTTCCGTATTCACCTGCAGATAGAAAAAATCGCATCCGTCGGACGGAGTCTGATTGCTTGTAAGGATCATCTTTTTGATTCCCGGCGACTTTTCAAGTTTTTCATAGCTTTCGCTGCCGTATTTTCCCATCTGCACAATATCGCCCGCTTCGAATTTCAAAATATTTTTCCGCTTGATTTTGCGGATTATTTTGGAAATGCGTATAGATCCGGAAACATAAGTATAGTCATAGTCGACGTACATACTGTTTTTCATACGGCCGAGCATGATTCCGAAAAACAAAAACAAAGCAATCGGCAGAAGAACGCTGATGGCAAACACGAGAACACTGAAATTTTCCAAATTGTAAAAATAAAAAAACATCAGTACGACCAGTCCGGCCAGAACGTATGAAATGATGGAAAACGTTTTTAAAAGCCTGTATTTGCCGAGCGCGGCTTTTTCCTTATTTAAAAGTGAAGATTCTTCATAAAATACTTCCTGCATCTTTTACCTCCGTGGCGCAACGGATAACATTTTATCACATCTGCGCGTAAATTTCAATTATTTCAGCGTGACGATCGTTACGCCTTTTTCTCCCTCGCCGTAACGGCCGCTCCTGTATTCCCTGATGTTTTTGTTCGTCCTCAGATAATCCCAGATCCCCGCTTTCAGTTTTCCCGTGCCGACACCGTGGATGATCTTCACTTCCTCAAGTCCGTTTACGATGGCCTGATCGAGAAAAGTTTCCACGTTCTGCACGCCTTCGAGAACGGTCTGCCCAAGCACGTTTATTTCGGCCTGAGGCGCGCCTCTTTCAACTTTTTTGCTGATCTGCACGGGGTTTTTCTTCTGCGGGATTTCGAATTTTTTCATTGTGTACAAATCGTCCGCCGAAACGATCGCCGTAACGACGCCCAAACGGATCTCCGCCTGCTTTTTCTGCGGAAACAGTCTTACGAGTTCGGCTTCCGCGCCGAGTTTTTGGGAATATATCTTTTGTCCCGTTTTCAGTTTTTCGAAATCGGCCCGATGAAGATCGAAGAGTTTTTCCTGCGGTTTTTCTTCCAGCACATATCGTTTGTCTTCCAATCTGTTTTTCAGGTTGCGCGCGGTAATTACGTCTGTTCCCGAAAACGTTTCTTTTTTCGCGAGTTCCCTGATCCGCTCGAGAAGTTCTTCCGCTTCCGCAACTTTATCGTTTACCTGCCTGCGCGTTTCGGTTTTTACGTTGCTGCTTATTTTTTCAAGCTCCTCTGACAGCCGTTCGCGTTCTTTTCTGATTTCTTCGAGTTCCAGCCGTTTTTCGTGCGCCGTGATTTCAAGTTCCCGCGCGAGCTTGTCCGCGTGATTACGGCTTTCCTCCGCCTGCCGCAGGATGTTTTCGAAAGAAACCTTTGTATCCGTCAGAAAACCGAGCGCTTTTTCCGCGATTTGCGGGCTTAACCCGAGCCTTTTGGAAATTTCGATGGCGTTTGAAGAACCGGGAATCCCGATATTCAGCTTGTAAAGCGGAGCAAACGTCGCCGTATCGAAGTCCATCGATGCGTTTTCTATCTTGGGATTGCCGAACGCGTATTCTTTGAGCCGCGAATAATGCGTAGTGATTATGCCGAAACAATTTGCGTCGAGCAGCGTTTCAATGATTGCGAGCGCCAGCCCCGATCCCTCCTCCGGATCCGTTCCCGCGCCGATTTCATCCAACAGCACGAGCGCTCTGTTCGTTACCCGACCGAGAATTTCGATAATATTCTTCATATGCGAAGAAAAAGTGGAAAGGCTTTGTTCTATGCTCTGTTCGTCGCCGATATCGCAGAAGATGTCGTTGAACACCGAAAGGCTGCTGCCGTCTTCGCAGGGAACGAATATCCCCGTCATCATCATTGCGGTGAGCAAACCCGTAAGTTTCAGCGTAACTGTTTTTCCTCCGGTATTCGGCCCGGTAATGAGAAGGAAATTATAATTTTTTCCTAATTTGACGGTAACCGGCACGACTTTGTCTGCGGAGATAAGCGGATGTCGCCCCTTCACGATCTCAGTTTCGCCGCGATCGTTTATTTCGGGATAAATGCATTTATTGTTATAAGAATACATCGCTTTTGCGTAAGCGACGTCTAATTCCGTAAGGTTTTCCGTATTCCAGAGGATGTTTTGCGCGTCAAGCGCGACTTTCGCCGAAAGCTCCTGTAAAATGCGGCGGATTTCGTTCGCCTCTTCTATGAGGGTGGTCTTCAGTTCGTTGTTGTATTCGATGATCTGTTCGGGTTCGATGAATACCGTTGCGCCTGACGCCGATTGATCGTGCACGAACCCCTTTACGTTGCCCTTATATTCCGCGCGCACGGGGATAACGTACCTGTCGCCTCTGACCGTAATGATATTGTCCTGCAGATACTTGTTTGCCCCGCGGATATAAGAGTTGAGTTTGTCTCTGATGCGCGCGTTGATCGTACGGATCTGTCTGCGGATATTTGACAGCCTTACGCTGGCGGAATCCGCCATCGTGTCTTCGTTTATGATCTTTTCGTTGATATCGTTTTCCAACGCCTGATCGGTAAACAGCCTTTCGGAAATTTCGCGTAAAAGCTTAACGGAATCGTCTTTTACGTTAGCGATCGACGATTTGACTATTCTGGCGCTTCGCAGCGCCGCGGAAATATGCAAGAGTTCGGCAAAGTTCAATGTGCCTCCGACCTGAGCCCTTTCCGTTTCGTCTTTTACCGGCGCGGCATACGGGATTTGCGAGACATTGTAAGAAAATAAAAGTTTTACGGCCTCTTTTGTTTTATCGTTCAGAATTTTCACGGCTGCAAGCTCGCTCAAAGGCCTGCTTTCCGTTATTGCCTGCTTTCCGCTTTCCAGAACGGCGTATTTGGCGACCTCTGCCAGAACCTTGTCGTATTCCAGCGCCTTCAATACTTTATCGGCGATCATGAATTAAATAACTCCTTTGACGAGATTGCCGTTCGTTTTTTGCGAACTGTCGTTCTGAAAAGTGAAATCGTAAACTTTTCCTTTTTCCGCAATGTTTTTTTCGCGCAGATCATAAGGGTTATAAACGATAAAACGGCAATCGGATAATTTATATTTTAACACATTATACGTTCTGCCGCAATCATCTTTCAGTAATATTTCGTTTTTATTGCAATTTAAGCACTGTTTTTTAAATGGACAATAGATCAAATCCATTAGGGCTACCTTTCCTGCGGCGAGATAACTGCCGCCCTTAAATTCGGATATTTCACTTGCGGATAGTTCTTTTGATAAAACTATGTTTTCCGACGCTATGCCCCGCGCGTTCAATTCCGCCATATCGACCGAGTTGAATACGTTCAGTCCCAAGCCCGCAATGATGTTTTTGTGCTGTTCTTTCCCTAATTTCAGCCCGTAAGGCGAATCGGCGTAAACGCCGTCGAAGATGGGAACGAGTTTTTTCAGGATTTCTAAATCTTCACCGGAGGCGAATGCGGGCAAAAACAGATAAGCCGCCGCGTTTTTGCTGTGTGCAAACGCTATAAAATGTTCTGACAAGCTTCGGTCCGAATAATCTTTCGGAATGAAAACAAAAGAATTTATGTCATACATATTTATATTAAAATTATTCTGTAAAATACATATGGTTTTTATTGTTTTTATGTCTAATAAAATAGGCGTATATTTACAAAAATCAACTTTATCGGCTTTATTGAAAAAGGAAAAAGCTTTTGCATAGATACCTCGCCGAATTTCGTTCAGCGCGCTTTTGGGGAGGAATACGCCGTTTGTAATGAGATGCAATTCCGTATAGAACGGGTACTCCCCTGTTTTTGAAAAACATTCGCATACCGCCCTCTCAGAGAGCGACTGCGTTTGCGCGGCAGGCAGAGTAACGCCTTCATAAAAAAAGTAAGAATTATTTTTTATAAGCGCGGAAATAAAGTTAGCGGGCAAAGTAGAACCGAACGATCGCCGCAGGTTTTCTGAAAAAAGATTGACTTCCGTATCGGTCAGGCGTTTTTCCCCGTTTTGATAAGCGGATAACAGATCAAATAATTTTTCAGGGGCGAGCGTATCGAGTGCATCTTCGTTCTGCGCAGCGGCAGAAAATTGCGGTGCGGTTTCCTCTCCGCACAGTAAAATTAAAAATCGCGCTCTCGCGTTCTGAGACAGAATGGAAAAAATTTCAAGACGATATTTTTTTTGAAATTCTGCAAGTTCTTCGTTTATCTTTATATCGGTGGTGATATTGACGCGGTCTCCCGCCGAAAACGCGGCTCCGTTCGTTTTTAAAATCATACCACCTCGGATATTTTCTTTGAATACGCCCGTTCCGATCTCGGCGCCGTTTCGAAACACCTTGTAAGCGTCGCCCGAAACTCCCTGCTCGCCTTTAACGAAATATTCCTCATTTGAAATTTTTCTCTCTACTGTTCCCGTGTATTCTCCGATATGTCCCTGCACGCGCGTTGACAAAAAATTTTTGTCCTGACCGAACGCAAGTCCCTTCGTAAAGTCGTTGCGGTTATATGTTCTTTTGAGTGACGAGAAACTGCGATTTTCCGCACGTCCCTGGTCGATCAGCTCCCGATAATACCGCGTTGCCGCCGCTACGTATTCTTTCCGCCTCATTCTTCCTTCGATTTTGAAGGATTTTACGCCTGCGGCAATATATTTAACGATATCTTTCCCGATCGAAAGATCGGAAAGAGAAAGCGCATAACATTCGCTCTGCGTTCTGCCGTCCGTCGTATATGCATATTTTTTTCGGCACGGCTGCTTGCAAAGCCCGCGGTTGCCGCTGTTTCCGCCTATAAAAGAACTCATATAACAATGGCCGGAAAAAGAAGAACACAGCGCGCCTTGCACAAACACTTCCGTTTCAATGAAAGCCGCGATCTTTTCTATATCTTCAAATCTCGTTTCGCGCGCGAGAATTACACGTGAAAAACCGTATTCCGCGGCCAATCTCGCGCCAAGCATATTGCATACGCCTGCCTGCGTACTCAGGTGCAAAACGATTTCGGGGAACATTTTTTTCAATGTTTTGCCTAAAAACATATCCTGCAGGATGATTGCGTCCACACCTGCGGAAAGCGCCTCGGCCACGCAGGCGAAAAAATCGTCCAGTTCGCCGTTTTTTATGAGAGTATTAACCGCAGCGTAAACTTTCACGCCGAATAATTTAGCGTAATTCACGCAGAAAATCAAATCTTCTTCGCTGAAATTTTCGGCGTTCCCTCTTGCCGAAAATTTTTTTAGTCCGAGATATACGGCGTCGGCGCCGCTGTTGACTGCGGCGAGAAACGCTTCTTTATTGCCTACGGGAGATAATAATTCAATCATGTTTTTATTATACTGTATTCTTATTCTTTTGAAAAGCCAATAGACGGAAAAAAAGGCATTTCCCGCAAAGAAATGCCTTAAACTTTATCTCAGTTCCGCGCCGAAAGCTTCTCTCAGGGCTTTTAAGACGTTTTTAATGGAACCGTCTACTTCTTCGACGGTGAGCGTTCTTTCGAGCGAGGAATATACCAAATTGAACGCCATGCTCTTCTTGCCCGCCGCAATTTGGTCGCCGCGGTAAATGTCGAACAGTTTAACGCTCTTCAAGTGTTCGCCGGCCGCGCCCTTGATCGCCGCGATAAGGTCGCCGCAGAGAACGCCTTCGTCGACCGTAACGGCGAGGTCGCGCTCCATCGACGGATACCTGGAAACCGCTTCATAGTATACTTTTTTATTGAAAGTACCGCAGAGCAGCTCGTAATCGAATTCGCCGACGTACGCTTTTTTATCGAGACCGCAATTCTGCGCTATCTCGGGATGCAATGCGCCGAAAGAACCGATCAACACGCCGTCCGAATACACGTCGGCCGAAACCGTCGGGTGCAGATAAGCCTTTTGACTGCGCTTGTAAACGATTTCCTTTCCGTAGGAAAATTCTCTGAACAGCTCCTGCACGACTCCCTTCACGGAGAAAAAGTCCTCTTCGCCGCAGGCGCCGAAACAGAGCCTTCTTGTCTGCAAAGGCAAATCGTCTGCGGTCTTGCCCGAAGCATACACGCATGCAAGTTCGAACAGGCGCGCCGCATTGTTCTTTCTATTGAGATTTTTTACGATCGTATTGACCATTGAGGGCACGAGCGACTTGCGCATTACGCTTACTTCTTCCCCGA
>UQZE01000037.1 GCA_900545325.1 uncultured Eubacteriales bacterium | reverse complement strand
GATTTTGAAATTTCCATTTTTTTCCTCCTGCGTTTTCTTTTTATTATAAAAAATTTTCACTCCGAAAAATCGTCAAATTTTGACGTTTTTTGCAATTATTGTACAAACATTCAAAAAAGCGGAAAAAAACGAGTGCGCCGCAGAAGTTGACAAAAGCCGTCAAAACGTTTATTATTAAAGGAAAACGGGGGGCGGATATGGGGCGTGACGGAAAACTTGTGTTCAGCGAAGAACTGGGCCTGCTGACGGGTGAATTTTTTAAAGACAGTGCGCCCGCGCTCTTGTCGCGCGGGACGGAAGCGTCCTTCCGCATCGACGGCGCGGAGGAATTTTTCGCATGGTTCCCGCAGTTCAAAGGCGATCTGATCGGGACGTCGCCCACCTATCAGGCGGACGCCCGCAATTATATATTTCGTTTAAGCGCGCGCGTGCGCGCGTTTATCTTAAGGGAAGAACTCGTCGCGCATTCGGCGGAATACGGCGGCGCGCGCGTGGAAGATTTCTGTCTTTATCGGGGCGGCCGAACGCTTGCGGACGTCGTAACGCACGAGGATATGTTTCACGCGGACGAAGAGACTGCGGCGTTTTTAAAAGAGCGGTACATATCCTTTTTGCAGCGCGACGAAACGTACGAATTTTTTAAACGGCGGTTTTCCTCTTTGGACGAAAACGGACGGAAAACCTTTCTCGAAAATCTCCGTCCGCTGTTAGCGGACGGTGCGGCGGTTTTATCCCGCGAAAGGCGGCGGGCGGCCTTCGGGCGGGGCGAAATTCCGGCGTTTGCGTATTTAGAAGACCTGCGGGAACTGCCCTACGGCGAATTTTTCGCGCTCGTGCGGGAATATCTGCCGCCGCGGGTGTGCGCCGAACTTTCCCGTTTCGGAAATTACGGGGAAACGGACGAACGCGCGGAGAAAGCGCTTTCCGAGGCCGTGCGGCTGATGGAAACGTATCTCGGAAAGGAACTTGCGGTTCCGCGGGGGGAGGCCGACCGCTCGACTGCGGTGATCGTCAGCGATAAATTGTTAAAACAGGCCGAAAAATTATCGGAAAAGACTGAAAAAATTTAAACGGAGAGGATAATGGATATGCCGAAATGCGAAATGAGAACGTTCAGCGCTCTCGAAGTGATCAAAGGGACTAAAGCGGGGCGCGGACTGAAAAGCGGCAGCATGCTGAAAAACGAAAGATATTCCTTTCAGGTGGCGTACAAGGTCGAAAGACAGCACATGCGCCGCTGTTCGCTGCGGGCGGAAAGCGATATTTCCGAATACATAACGCTGCGGGAAGAGGTGCTTTCGCCTTGCAGCATGCCCGTTACGAACAAGGGGTACGTGCTTTCGTACGAGCCGACGATGTATCCCGATATTCTGGCGCCCTACGGCGAACTGGGGATTACCTGCCGCAAGGGCTTGTGGCAGGCGAGCTGGGTAACGGTTTCGGGCGGCGTTCCCGCAGGGGTGCATAAACTGAAATTCGCGCTTACGGACTGCGACGGCAACCTGCTGGGCGAAACTTCGTTCACCCTCAATGTGCTGGACGCGGAACTTGAAAAGAGCGATCTCATCTACACGAACTGGTTTCATTACGACTGCCTTTCGCGCGTATGCGGCGAGGCGCCGTTTACGGAAGAATACTTTGCGGTGCTGGAAAAATACGTAAAAAACGCGGCGGACCACGGCATGAACATGCTGTACACGCCGCTGTTCACGCCGCCGCTCGACACCGCTGTCGGCGGGGAACGCATGACCGTTCAGCTCGTCGGCATGGAAAAGGCGGGGGACAAATATTCTTTCGACTTTGAAAAACTCGGCAGATTTATCGGCATGGCGCAGAATTGCGGCATAGAATATTTCGAGATGGCGCACCTTTTCACGCAATGGGGCGCGAAGTGCACGCCGAAAATAGTAGCGACGGAAAACGGCAGAAAGAAAAAGGTATTCGGATGGCACGCGGCGGGCGATTCGCCCGCGTACGAAAATTTTCTTTCGCAGTTTCTGCCCGCGCTGAAAGCCTTCCTGCAGGCGCGCGGCGTTTACGAAAAGTCGTATTTCCACGTTTCGGACGAGCCGAACGAAAGCATGCTCGAAAGCTATTCGAAAGCGCGCGGCCTGCTCGATAAATATCTGCCCGACTGCAAGAGCATAGAGGCGCTCAGCCATTACGAATTTTACAGCCTCGGCTACGTAAAGACGCCCGTCGTTTCGACTAAGGCATATCCGCCGTTTGCCGGCGTGAAGGGCGCGTGGGCTTACACCTGCTGTGCGGAAAAGGACGACGACCTTTCCAACCGCTTTATGAATTTTCCGCCGCAGCGCAACAGGATACTCGGCATGCAGCTGTATATGAACGAATGCGCGGGCTATCTGCATTGGGGATATAATTTTTACAATTCTTACGAATCGCGCAAGCCGATCGATCCGTTCGCGGTAACGGACGCCTGCGGCGCGTTCGAAAGCGGCGATTCCTTTATCGTCTATCCCGGCGATCGCGGCCCCCTCGATTCCGCGCGGCACGAGGTGTTCGCGGCGGGCATGGCGGACTACCGCGCGCTCAAGACGTTGGAAAAAAAGATCGGGCGGGCCGAAGTGGTGCGCCTGCTCGAATCGGAGGGGCTGGCGCGTAATTTCACCGTCTATCCGAAAAGCGCGGCCTGGCACATAGCTTTCCGCGAAAAGATCAACCGCATGATTGCGGGCGAATGATTATGGCGTTTTTCGAACTTTCGTTTCTGTTTATGATCGGTTCGGCCGCAGGCTGGCTGACGGAGCTGTTTTTCCGCAGGATATTCAGCGCGAAAAGGTGGATCAATCCCGGTTTCCTCAACGGGCCGTATCTGCCGATGTACGGTTTCGGCACGTGCATACTCTTCGGGTTTTCCTCGATACCGCTCGCAAAGGGGTGGATCGTGCTCATCGTGTTTTTCGCGCTCACCCTGCTCGAATATCTCACGGGGCTGATCTTCATCAAGGGAATGAAAATCAAATTATGGGATTATTCCGACCGTTTCGGCAACATACAGGGCATAATCTGCCCGCTCTTTTCCCTGCTGTGGGGCGCGATCGGCGCGGCTTTCGTGTTCCTGCTCTACGAGCCGCTTTCGGCCGCGGCGGCGTGGGCGGCGGGCAATCCGTACATGCTCTTTTTTACGGGGATTTTCTACGGCGTGCTGGCGGTGGACGTCTGCATCAGTTTCAACGTGTCGCTCAAAGTCAGGCGGGCCGCGGTGCGCTTTAAAGAGGTGGTGCATTACGAGCAGCTGAAAGCGAGCATCGCCGAACGCCGCCGGCGCCTGAAAATGAAAGCGAATTTTCTCTTCCCGCTGAAAAGCGACAGGCCGCTCAAAGAGAGCGTGGAGGAGCTGCTCGAAAAGCTGCGCGGAAGAAAGAACAAATAGATCGTTTCCCCGAAAATTTTCGGGGAAATTTTTTTGTCGGCGCCGATGCGGAGGGGGCGCGCGATATGTTGCGTCCGAAAATTTTCTAAAAAAAATTATTTGCTCTTTCGCATTTTTCCGCGCGGACGCGAAACGCTTAGATTATCTGGATTTTTTGCGCCCGAAGCGGAAAATTGCGGAAAAACGCCGAATGGAAAATTGACCGAACGGACACTATATATAGTGTTTTATTTAAAAAATCAGTACAATATATAGAAAAAAGGGGTTGACAAAACGCCGCTTATTTGTTATGATTACGCTACACTGAATTTTATGGAAGGAGTAAGAAAAATGTTTCAGGTGAAGAAGAGAGACGGCAAGATCGTATCCTACAACATGGAAAAGATCGAAACCGCCATCAAGAAGGCGTTCAATGCAAAGGAAACGGAATATACGGACGAGATCATAGAAATGCTTGCGCTGCGCGTCGCCGCGGATTTCAGCCGTAAGATCGTAAACGGAATCGTTTCGGTGGAGGACATACAGGACAGCGTGGAAGTCGTTCTGATCCAGGCCGGCTACGTGGACGTGGCGAAATGCTATATTCTTTACAGGAAACAGCGCGAAAAGGTCAGAAACATAAAGTCGACCGTGCTCGATTACAGAAATACGGTGGACAACTATTTGAAAATAAACGACTGGCGCGTGAAGGAAAATTCCACCGTAACGTATTCGGTCGGCGGGCTGATCTTAAGCAACTCGGGCGCCATTACCGCCAACTACTGGCTGACCGAGGTCTATGATGACGAGATCAACCAGGCGCACAGGAACGCGGATATCCATATCCACGATCTTTCCATGCTCACGGGCTACTGCGCGGGCTGGTCGCTCAAGCAGCTCATCGTGGAGGGGCTGGGCGGCGTTCCCGGCAAGATCACGAGTTCGCCGGCTTCGCACCTTTCCACGCTCTGCAACCAGATGGTCAACTTCCTCGGCATCATGCAGAACGAATGGGCGGGCGCGCAGGCGTTTTCCTCGTTCGATACCTACCTTGCGCCCTTCGTCAAGGTGGATAACCTCACCTATAAGGAAGTCAAGCAGTGCATACAGTCGTTCATTTACGGCGTGAACACCCCGTCGCGCTGGGGCACGCAGTCGCCGTTCACCAACATCACCCTCGACTGGGTGGTGCCCAACGACCTTGCGGAACTGCCCGCGATCGTCGGCGGCAAGGAAATGAACTTTAAATATAAGGATTGCGTAAAGGAAATGGCCATGGTAAACAAGGCGTTCATCGAGATCATGATCGAGGGCGACGCCAACGGCCGCGGATTCCAGTATCCTATCCCGACCTATTCCATCACGCGCGATTTCGACTGGTCCGAAACGGAAAACAACAAGCTGCTTTTCGAAATGACCGCGAAGTACGGCACGCCGTATTTTTCCAACTACATCAATTCCGATATGGAACCGAGCGACGTGCGCTCCATGTGCTGCCGTCTGCGCCTCGATCTGCGGGAACTGAGAAAGAAGAGCGGCGGTTTCTTCGGCAGCGGCGAAAGCACGGGTTCGGTCGGCGTCGTTACCATCAACATGCCGCGTATCGCGTATCTTTCCAAGGACGAGGAGGAATTCTATCAGCGCCTGACGAAGATGATGGATATCGCCGCCCGCTCGCTGAAGGTTAAGAGAAACACCATTTCCAAACTGCTCGAAGCGGGACTGTATCCGTACACCAAGCGCTATCTCGGCACGTTCAACAACCATTTTTCGACCATCGGTCTCGTCGGCATGAACGAAGCCTGCCTCAACGCGAAGTGGATCGGCAAGGACCTCACCAACTCGAAGGCGCAGAAATTCACCAAGGACGTGCTCAACTTCATGCGCGAACGCCTTTCCGATTATCAGGAGCTTTACGGCGACCTTTACAACCTGGAAGCCACGCCTGCGGAATCGACTTCGTACCGCTTGGCGAAACACGATAAAAAGCGCTATCCCGACATCATCACGGCGTCGGAAAACGGCGACACGCCGTATTACACCAACTCTTCGCACCTGCCCGTAGGCTATACGGACGATATCTTCAGCGCGCTGGATATCCAGGACGATCTGCAGACGCTCTACACCTCCGGCACGGTGTTCCACGCGTTCCTCGGCCAGAAACTGCCCGACTGGAAGGCGGCGGCAAACCTCGTGCGCACCATAGCGGAAAACTATAAACTTCCGTATTACACCATGTCGCCCACCTACTCGGTGTGCGCCGACCACGGGTACCTCGCGGGCGAACAGTACACCTGCCCGCATTGCGGCAGAACGACCGAAGTTTACAGCCGCATCACGGGATATTACCGCCCCGTGCAGAACTGGAACGACGGAAAGAGGGAAGAGTTCAAGGACAGAAAGGTGTACAACGTAGAAACTTCGCACTTCCACAGCGCGGATAACTGCGCCTGCACGCAGACGGAGGAAAAAAACGTTTCCGCCGAAAAGTCCGCCGCGGCAGACCTTTCGGGCGTGATGCTGTTCGCCACCAAGACCTGCCCCAACTGTAAGATGAGCAAGATGATGCTCGACAAAGCGGGCGTAAAATACACCGTGGTGGACGCGGAGGAAAACAAGGAAGTTACCGTCAATTTCGGCGTTAAAAAGGCTCCCACGCTGCTGGTACCCACCGAAAACGGCTTTGAAAGATACGAAAACGCGAGCAACATCAAGAAATATATCGAAGGACTGAACTGATGAGCGACATCATAGTGATAGGCGCGGGCGCGGCGGGAATGACCGCCGCGCTGTATGCGTTGCGGAACGGAAAAAGCGTAAAGATACTCGAGGAGGAAACGGTCGGCGGGCAGATCGCCAATTCGCCGCGCGTGGAAAATTTCCCCACGATCAAGGAAATTTCGGGCAGCGACCTCGCGGACAGGCTTTTCGAACAGATCACGGCGCTCGGCGCCGAGTTCGAGCTGGAAAAGGTGCTTTCCGTGGAGAAAAAAGGCAAGGGATTTTCGGTGAAGACCGATTACGGCGAGCACGAGGCGAAAAGCGTGATCGTCGCGGCGGGGGTGAAGCACAAACACCTGCGTTTTCCGTATGAAGAGGAGCTGACGGGCAGCGGCATTTCGTACTGCGCCATCTGCGACGGCCCGTTTTACACGGGGGAGGAGGTCGCCCTCGTCGGGGACGGCAATACCGCGCTGCAATACGGCATACTGCTTTCCGGGTACTGCCCGAAAGTGTACGTCTATACGCTTTTCGATAAGTTCTTCGGGGACGAAAGCCTGGTGAAAACGCTGCTTTCCAAGCCCAACGTGATCTGGAAACCGAACACCGCGCTTACGGAATATATCGGCACGGAAAAGCTCGAGGGGTTCCGTTACAGGGAAAACGGCGAAATTAAGGAACATAAGATCGGCGCGCTTTTCGTGGCTATCGGGCAGGTGCCCGACAACAAGAAGTTCGAAAACCTCGTCGCGCTCGACAAAGAGGGATATATCTCGGCGGACGAAAGCTGCGAAACCTCCTGCGAAGGCGTGTACGCCGCGGGGGACTGCCGCACGAAAAAGATCCGCCAGCTGACGACCGCTGCCGCCGACGGTGCGGTAGCCGCGCTCGGCGCGTGCGCATATATAGACAAGAATTTTTAATAACGGCATGTTTTAAGCATGCAGGCAAACGCCTGCGTGCTTTTTTTTTGCGCTTTTCCGCCGAATAGAAAAATATTTTCATTTTTTGAGATAAAAATATAAAAAATTTTCAAAAAGCTATTGACAATACAAATTTTATAGTATATACTCTTGTTGAAAGTATTTTTGAGAATAAAAATAAAAAATGAAATTTTATTTCAAATCGAGGAAAGACGAAATGAGAAAGCAGATACCGAGAGGATTGATAGTATCTTGTCAGGCGGGAAAAGGAGAACCGCTGTACGGCTGCGATCTGATGCATTATTTTGCCCGCTGTGCGGTTGCGGGCGGCGCGGTCGCCATCAGGGCGCTTGCAGACGAAATACCGAGTATACGGCACGAAGTGAAAGTGCCGATAATCGGCCTGATCAAAAAGGACTATCCCGACAGCGAGGTGTATATAACGCCCACGAAAGCGGAGATAGACGTACTGCTTAAAACGGGGTGCGAGGTGATCGCCATGGACGCCACGGCGCGGCCCCGCCCCAACGGGGAAACGTTGGCGGAAATCGTGTCCTACGTCCGTTCCGTAAACGACGAAGTCGCGCTGATGGCCGATATTGACGATTACGATAACGCCGTTATGGCCGATAAACTGGGATTCGATTATATCTCCACAACGCTCCGCGGTTTCACGCGGGAAACAAAGGGCCTGCGGGTGCCCGACTGCGGTTTCGTGAAAAAACTGAAAGAGGCCTGCCGCGCGAAGATCATTGTGGAAGGCGGGATTTGGGAGAAAAAACAGCTGGAGGATATATCCGCGTTCAATCCGTACGCGGTTGTCGCGGGCACGTCCATCACCCGCCCGAAGGACATTACCAAGCGTTTTGTGGAATCGCTCCGCCTGCAATGATGTCATGAAGGAAATTCTAACGCGGCACACGCCCGTAAAGATAAAGGAAAGAATTTACCGAGAAAACGTCGCGCTCCCCTTCGACGGGTTCAGGATAAAGATAGGCACGAAGGGCGTGGCCGAAATCCATTATCGAAACGCCCGCGCGCGAAAGTATGCGGAGGACGCGCTGAAAGAAATGGAAACGATCGGCGCGGAAGCGGGGGTATACGCCGATCATCCCGATTTCATGTTGCGCGGATTGGTGGAAGGGTTTTACGGGACGCCTTATTCGTGGGAAACGCGCCGCGAGGCGGTGGAGTTTCTCGCGCGGCATAAAATGAACGCTTACTTTTCCGCGCCGAAGGACGACTTGTATCACCGCGAAAAGTGGCGGGAACCCTACCCTAAAGAAACGCTGGAACAGATCGCCGCGCTCAACGCGCTGGCAGAGAAAAAACTCGTCGATTTTTATTTTTGCCTGAGTCCGGGGAAGGATTTCCGCTTTTCCGACGGGCGCGACTTCGCGGCGCTTTGCGAAAAATTCGCGGCGGTGCGCGCGGAGGGGATAAAGAATTTCGCCCTGTTTATGGACGATATAGACCCGAAACTTTCCGAAGAGGACGCGCGGCTGTACGGCAGCGCGGGGAGGGCGCACGCGGCCTTGATAGATCGCTGCGTGAAGAACGTTCCGTCCGAAAGGCCCTGGCTTTTCTGCCCGACCGAGTACATGCAGAATTTCGACACGGAATACCGCAAGGACTTCCGCGAGGCGGCGGAAACGGATTTTATCGTTTTCTGGACGGGGTACAACACGGTGGCGGAGGCTGTCGGCGCGGAGGACGGAGAAAGGGTGAAAAGCTCGTTCTCGCGGCGGCTCGCGCTGTGGGATAACTACCCCGTCAACGACTTTGAACCCAAGCGGCGGCTGTATCTCGGCGCGGTGAAAAACCGTTCGCCCGAACTGAAGGAAACGCACGTCGGATACGTCGCAAATCCCATGCCGAACTGGGAGGCGAGCAAATTCGCCCTCATCTCGCAGGCGCTTTACTGCTGGGACGGCGCCCGCTATTCGCCCGAGGCGGCGGAAAGGACGGCCTGCGCCGAACTCGCGCCGGGGGCGGAGGAGGCGGCGCTCTCCCTCGTCAGGCGGAATGGATCGGGGCTTTTCGGGGAAAACTATCGGTTGAGAGAGAGGTTCGCAAAGGAAGACCTCGCTTTCCTGGACGGTTATTATGAAGAACAGGAAAAAGCCGTCGGAACATTGGAAAGAAATCTCGATAAAAAGACCTCCGCTGCGCTCGGAGAACTGTTCCGCTACATGCTGGCGGAGGCAAAGCTGTATCGGGAGGCGCGCGCGGGCGCAATCAGAGAGGAAACGATAAAAGAGATGTCGGACTGCGCATACAGGACGCAGGACCAGTCGCTTTTGGAATACGTAAAGGAAAAGTACGGCGTTCCCGCAGAATTGGAGGAGGAACGCAGGATCTGGTGGAAAACAGAGGAGGGAGAAGATGCGTAAGATCGTATATCTGCCGTTGGACGAAAGGCCGTGCAACGCGAAATTTCCCGCAAAGCTGCTGGAAAACAACGCGGAATTTCTGCTGGTTACCGCGCCGCGGGAGATATTGGGCGATAAAAAAACGCCTGCAAAATACGGAGCGGTAGAAGAATTTCTCGTGCGCGAAACGGCGGACGCGGATTGCCTGGTGCTCTCCGTGGATACCCTTTTATACGGCGGAATCGTGCCGAGCAGACTTCACGGCGAAACGCGGGAAGAACTGAAAAAAAGGCTGTCGCTTGTGAGAACGCTGCGGGATAAAAACCCGAAAATGACGATCTACGCCTTTCACCTGCTGATGCGCTGTCCGCAGTATTCGAGCGACGACGAAGAGCCGTTCTATTACGGCATTTGCGGCAGGGAGATATTCCTTACGGGCGAACTGCGCGACCGGCGCGACCTTTCCCTTGACTACGACGCGGAAAAGCTCGCGGAACTTGAAAAAAAGACCGCGCCCTATCTCGAAGATTACCTTTCGCGCCGCGCGGTGAATCTGGAAATGGATTTCATGAGCGTGGACATGGCGGGCGGCGCGATAGATTACCTCGTATTGCCGCAGGACGATTCCAGCGTATACGGTTTTATCGCGCAGGACCAACGGAAGATACGGGCGTATATCAGAGAAAAGAACAAGCAGAACGTAACGGCGATATATCCCGGCTGCGACGAAACGGGCATGACGCTTATCGCGCGCTATATCAATTCCGTGAAAGGCGCGCCGCGCGTGGATATCCGCTGGGCGAGCGCCTTCGGCCCCTCGGTGATACCGCTTTATGAGGACCGTCCCGTGGGAGAAACGATCAAATATCAGCTTACGGCGGCGGGCTGCGTGCTGGACGGCGCGGCGGATTTCACGCTATACGTCAACGTGCCGTCGAAGGATATGACGGACGCGAACGCTTCGGGTTCTTTCCGTTCCTACGAAGTGGAGCGCTGCCTGCCGGAATTTGTGGAAAACATCGCCTGGCGGGTGAAACGGGGCGGCAGGGCCGCAGTCGCGGACATCGCTTACGTCAATGGCGGCGACGCCGAACTCGTGAGAATGCTGGAGGAAAAGGGCTGTCTATTCCGCCTGGCGGCTTACGCCGGCTGGAATACGAGTTCCAACAGTCTGGGAACGGCTGTTTTCCAGGCCTCCGTTTACACGCATTTCGGAAATACGCCGGAACACGAAAAGTTTCTGGCGCTGAGATATTATGAGGACGTGGGATACTGCTCCCGCGTGCGCAAACAGATCTGCGAACGTTTTCTTCCCGCGCTGGGGCTCAATTACTTCGACGCAGGGGGCAAGAGAGGCGCGGCGGCGGACGAAGTGGCAAAGGAGCTGAACGCCTATATAGGCGCGCTGCTGCCCGAAGTCGCGGCCCGCTTCGAAGTCGGCGAAGCCGTACAGCCTTGGGCGAGAATGTTCGAAACCGATCTGGAAATTATCGAAAAGGAGTGAATCATGCAAACGGCAAAGAGAAAAGTGCTACTGTTGTTGTGCGCCCTGGCGCTGGCGATGGCCTGCGCGGGCACGATCGCGCTGTACAGACCTTCGGTCGCCGCGGCGGCCGATCCGTCGTTCACGCTGAACGGTTCGTCTCACACCATAGTAACGATCGACCCGTGGGAGATCAGCGAGGGCGAGGCCGAATGGGGTGTGCTGAAGATCAATTCTTTCCGCGCGACGGCGGACGGTTATTCGGGCGGCATCGTCTACACCACGAAATGGCTCTATTCGCATACGCCCGTCCGCGAAGGCGCTTACGAATACGCGTTCGAATATACGGGCGGCAAATATGTTCTGAGCGAAAAGAACCGCGGCGGCAACACCTATATCCCCGTCAACGGGCTGGTCATTTCGCTTACGGACAAGGATGAGAAATGGGAAAGCGCGGCCGAAGGCGCGGCGCTGGGTAAAAACGTCGTTTTCCCCGATTATGCCGGCGCGATAGAGATACACGGCACGGGTACGAGCGACAAGGTCGCGGATAAGACCGTGCGTATCGGCATTGACAAGATCAACGGCCGCCGCGACGAAAACCAGGCCGTCTATTACAACAGCGAATGGGGTTCGCAGACCAAGCAGAACGAATTCGGCGCGGAGATCAAGTGCTCCCTGCAGGAGGACGGCAGTTTTGAAATCGTTGAGGTGAGAAACGTCCGCGATACCGAAATGTCGACCATCGGCGCGCGCGATTTCGTTCTGAGCATACACGGTTCCCGCCGCGTGCTGCTCGGCAACGACCTCGTCGCCCGCGTAGGCGACCGCGTGGAGCTCACGGGCATGAAGTTCGTGGATCTCAACAAGTCCGCGTCGCACAAGCTCACGGCGAAGAACCCGACCAAGCCCGTCAAGGACACCGACCTCGACGATCTGAACGGAAACATTCCCTTCCCCGGCTACCGCGCGGAAAACTATCTCATATATTACGACAAGAATTACGATAAGTCGGGCAACCCCGGCAGCGCAAAGTTTTCCAACTTCACGGGCTGTAACGAATGGGGCTATGAAATCCTCGTCCGCAAGACGAGCAGCGGGGACGCCTATCCGATCGAGGGCGTGATAGAATCGCACGCAAAGCAGATAGACAATCTGCTGAGCGAAGGCGAATCGTTCATTCTTTCGGGCAACGGCACGGCGGAAACCTTTTTGACGGCGAACGCGCTGAACGGCGCGAAGGTGTCGATCGACAAGGACGGCGTCGTGTCTATCACGACCACGCCCGATTCCTACGTTACCACCGCAGTCGCGCGGTTTGCCACGGTGAACGAAAAACTGCAGTCCGCCGTCGACGCAAAATACAAGCTGAACGCGAACGTGAACGAACTGTGGAACGACTACCGTTCCTCGGCGAGTTCTCTCATCGGGGAACCCGAAGACACCGCGGACAGCGCCACCCTGTACGGCTACGCCAAAAAGATAGCCGGGCAGGAGGCGGAGGAAGTGATAGACAACGTAACGCTGGCGGATTTTTACGGCAGTTATCTCGAAGTGCTCAATCTCTGCTACCGCATAGAGAGCCTTTCCTATCAGGCGCCCGCGGTGATGAGCATTGCGGCGTGGCACCGTCCCGTCATCGGCAAGGAAACGAGCGTGGAGGGCATACGGGAAACGCTCGAACTCTTCAAAAAGGTCAATTTCAACACCGTTTATCTCGAAACGTTCTGGAACGGCTATACCATGACGGCCGATTCCGAATACGTCGACTATCATATCGAGTTCAAGGACTGCGATTACAGCCCGTATGACGATTATCTGAGCGCGTTTATCGGCGAGGCGCACAAACTCGGCATCGAGGTGCACGCATGGGTAGAGGACTTCTTCGTGGGGTACGAGGGATATGAAGAATCCAACATTCTCACGGGACAGCTGCCCAACAGCGACGAACCCGCGCCCGACGCGGCCGAGAGGAGCGGCTGGGTGATCACCGACTACCAGGGCAACCAGTATACGCAGTTCGAAGGCGGAAAATATAAGTTCATAGATCCGTCGAATCCCGACGTGCGCGAGTTCCTGATAGGCTATTACAGGGAACTGCTTACAAATTACGATCTCGACGGCATCAACCTCGACTATATCCGCTATCCCGTACAGAACGGCTACGGGTACAGCGCGGACAACAAGAACGTGCCGTACGACCACGGCTATTCCGAATACGCCGCCAAAAAATTCCTCGCGGAGCAAGGATATGCGGAAAATCAGCAGACGCTCGCCAAGCTTAAACGCGATCTGAACAAAGGCACGAGTTTCGTGTGGAATGAACTGTACGACGAATGGACGCAGTTCAAAATAAGGCAGATCAACGAATTCGTAGAGGAAATCCACGGACTCGTGAAAGAGGTGGAGGCCGAACGCGCGGCGGACGCGGAAGCCTATACGAGCACGGACATCATCATGTCCACGTCGGTATTCCCCGACAGCGACGTCGTAACGAAAAAATGCCAGGATTGGGAATACTGGTTCAAACAGGGCTGGATAGAAGTGGCCACGCCGATGGCGTATTATGAAAACGCGAACACCGTTACGCAGAAAATCGCGGCCATGATCGCCAAACTCGACAACATCAGCTACAATTACGGCGGCATCGCTCCGTATTTCATGGGGTTGAACCCGTATGAAGAAGTGGTGCAGGCCGTCGCGGCGCTGAACGGCGGTTCGTTCGGAACGGTCATCTTCGATTCCAAGACCATTCTCAACAGTCCCGAAGCGGTGGAATATCTTTCGAACGGCATCTACGGCAACAGTGCCATTCTGCCGCACAAGAGCATAGACAAACTGCTTTCGGCCTTTGCTGAGGAAATGAAATCGAGAAAGGAACTCTATTCCATCAGCGGAGAAAAGGCTGAGGCTTGGGACGCCGCGCTCGACGCCCTCGCAAAAATGCCTTTCTCTACGGCGGAAGAGATCATGGCGATCCGTTCCGAAGTGTACAGGATACAGACGAACGCCAGGGATTACGCTTCGGGTTACGCCGTAACGAGAATCGCCGAGGAAATGGAAAATCTGAACGAAGTTCTGGACGTCAAGCTGTCGCGCTGGTATATCGACAACGGCGAATGGATTCCCGCGGACGGACTGCGCCCCGACCAGGTGGCGCCCTCGCCCGATCCTGAGCCGACGCCCGATCCCGATCCCGAACCGGAAAGAGAGGGATGCCGCGGCTGCGGAGGTTCTTTCGCGGCGGCTTCGGGAACGGCGGCGATCGTTTTGGTTGGTTTTGCCGTTTTCTGCGTCGTCAGACGCATGAGGCGCGCAGGCAAATAAATTTTTATAAAGGGGAGGCTTATCATGAGCAAACGAAGAAGTTTTAAAGCATTGGCGATTTTATGCCTGGGGCTTATCGTGGCGTTCAGCGGAGCTATGCTCGCGGCGTGCGATAAGGGCGGCGAAAATCCCCAGAAGGTAACGTATCAAGTTACTTTCGATTCTCAAGGCGGCTCCGCCGTAGAGAAACAGACGGTGGAAAAGGGCGGCAAAGTAACCGAGCCGGCCGAGCCCTCTTACGACAAGCACGAATTTATCGGATGGTACAAGGAAAGCGCGTGCACGAACGAATGGAAGTTTGCGGAAGACACCGTAAATTCCGATATCACGCTGTATGCGAAGTGGGAAAAAGTGCCCGCGGAGATCACGTGGGAAGTCGGCGAAATGCCCGTCATTTACTCGGACGCCGCGCTTTACAATAAAACGCGCGCCACAGAGGACGTGTTCACAGGTCTTTTGAGCGGATGCGTTACCGCCAAAGAGGACGGCGTTGCCCTGCAGACCATCGTCGGCGATATCGGCGGGCTTGCGAGAAACGAGGAAACCGGTCTGATCGAGGCGAAAGATTACACCATCACCTATCAGGCGCAGGACAGCGAAGGCAAGGTTCTTGAAAAGGAAGTAACGCTTACCGTTAAGGACGCGGAAAAGACGAATTATTACGTGGAATTCAAATCGGCGCGCGGCGGCAAAGGCATGGAAGAGGTCGTCGGCACGAGAATCCGCGTGGCGGAGAATATGTATTTCGAATCCACCGAAACGGGCGAACTGCCCGAGGCGCTTAAAAATCCGCACGCCGAGGGTAAACTTGCCGATTACGACGATCCGTTCATTCTGAAAAATATTTCCGATAAGCCCATGACGGTCAATCTGCAGGACTCTTCGGCTACCTATCTCGTCTTTGAAAAAGGCGGCAAGGTGGTCTGGGGTTTCGAAGGCGTTATGGCGTACGTGATCGACAAAGACAATATGTTCCCGACGAAAACCGACAAACCTACCGCGTTCGAAGTACCCGCGAAAGGCTATGCGCTCGTCGTGGGATATACCCAGAACGGCAACTGGTACGCGCATTCTACGGACGGAAAGAAAGTCGAGGCAGGCGATTACTGGGGCGATAAAGAGATTTCCAACATGTGGGATATCGACGGCCGCCAGATGACCTATATGGACGGCATGTACCGTTACGGCAACATGGTGCGTATCACGAGAAACAACGTAGTCGTTACGGAGGATTACGAAAATCAGCTGCCTTACATCATGAAGGGCACGGAGGCTTATCAGGTAGTCGTAAATACGGCGCTTACAAAAGAAGACCTGCTTAAAGACGTAGCTTTTTACGACGATAACGGGACTTTCGCTCCCGACGTGCAGACCGATAAAGTAGCGATAGACGACGTTTCGTTCAACGCCATTAATACGGCGCAAACGGGCGATTATACCGTAAAATATATTGTAACCGACGCGACGGACAGCTCGCTCAAATATGAATATGAACGTACCGTAACAGTTATTTTACCCGAACATTATGTACAGTTCGGCAATCAGCTTTATAACGAGCCAAAGTTCATGTACAACCAGCAAAATGCAGGATCAACAGGTTCTATCCGCGCATACGACAAAGATTATACGGGGACTATGCCTGAGTTAGGTTGGATTTATAATGCCGTAATCGATAAAACTACGGGCGCGCTC
>UQZE01000036.1 GCA_900545325.1 uncultured Eubacteriales bacterium | reverse complement strand
GAGGATTTCGTATGCGTTTTCCTTAAATTCGCGTATCGTGTAGGCGTTGCTGGGGTGAAAGGGCAGGGCGATCATCGGCTCCACTTCGCTCAGATCGACCGTGATGCCCGCGTCGTAATACGCGCCCTCTTCGGGATGCAGTTCCTTAAAGGCTTCCTTTCTGCCGTGGCAGGCGAGGTATTCTTCCACCCTGCCGTCCGTTTCCCAGATCGAGGAAAGGCAGGTCGTTTCCGTGGTCATCACGTCTATGCCGTTTCTGAAATCCATGGAGAGCGTTTTTATGCCCGGGCCGACGAACTCCATGACCTTGTTTTTGACGAAACCGTTTTTGAAAACCGCCTTGACGAGGGCGAGCGCCACGTCGTGCGGGCCTACGCCCCTTTTCAGGCGGCCTTTGAGGTAAACCGCCACGATCTCGGGCATGTCTATGTCGTAAGTCTTTCCGAGCAGCTGCTTGACGAGTTCGGGGCCGCCCTCACCCACCGCCATGGTGCCGATGGCGCCGTAACGGGTGTGGGAATCGGACCCCAGGATCATGGCGCCGCCGAACGCGCGCTTTTCGCGCATGTACTGATGTATGACCGCGATGTGCGGCGGCACGTACGCCCCGCCGTATTTTTTGGCCGCGGAAAGGCCGAACACGTGATCGTCTTCGTTGATGGTGCCGCCCACCGCGCACAGGGAATTGTGGCAGTTGGTCATGGTGTACGGCAGCGGGAATTCCTTCAGCCCGCTGGCCTTCGCCGTCTGTATGATGCCGACGTAAGTGATGTCGTGCGAGGTGATCTCGTCGAATTTTATCTTCAGTTTCCCGTCGTTTCCCGAAACGTTGTGCGCAGAGAGAATTTTATACGCCATCGTCCGCGAGGCGGCCGCTTTGTCCGCCGCCGCAGCCTTAACGAGTTTTCCGCCCCTGTAAACGCAGGGCCGATCGAGCAGTTTTATCATGATATTTTCTCCGTAATGTCGATTTTTACTCATTATACCCTAAAAGCACCGCTTTTGGCAAGCGCAAAAAAACGGAAAATATTTTAAAATTTCTTGATATGCCGCGGCATATGTGCTAAAATAAAACAAAAGGCAGGTGGCTTATGAATAAATTCCGCATGAAACAGCCCGTTTATATCATCGTCATGCTCGCGCTGGGCGCGGTGTGCGGCGTATTCGCGGCTGTGATCAATCTGATCAACCTGATAAAAACGCCGAGCGTGAACACGCAGCGGCTCATTCTGCTTATACTGTTAGTGGCACTCGCGCTCTTTTTGCTCGTGCTGTGCGCGGGCGTGCTTGTATATCCGTATTATACGGTGAAAAACGGCAAGCTGTATTCCTCCATGGGGCTGATCCACACTTCTTACCCGATAGAAGAAATTTCCGAACTCACCTATTTCAAGGCGCAGGGAAAGCTGGTGATGTACATGAAAAACGAAAAGTTCATAGTGATCATGCTGGCGGAAAGCAAGCACGAAGCGTTCGTGAAAGCGCTGCGGGAAATCAATCCGCAGATCGTCTATGACAATAAAATAAACGAAAACGATTAAATTCCGTTGACAAAGAACATACAAAAGTATTAAACTGTTAAAGCAAAAAAGAAAATAACTTCCGGTAGGTAAGGCTACCATAGGGATATGGGTTGCTGCCGCGTAACGGTGGAGACACTGTGAGCTGGTCAACAGAGCATGTCGAAAACAAGGCGTGATCTAACGCAACTGCACCGCCCTATGAAGCTAAAGCTCAAATGGCAAGGAAATCAAACCATAATCAGCTTTTTAAACCTGCCGCGGCGGGTTTTTTCTTTTGCAAAAATAAAACGCAAGGAGGCAGACCGTATGGAAGAAGAAAACGTATTCGAAAAACTTTTGGAGCTTTTCACCAAGCGACGGTTTGCCGATCTCAGAATGACGCTCCTCGACATGGAGGCGGCGGACATCGCGGCTTTTATCGAGGAAGAGCTGGACGAAAAGGAACAGATCGTGTTCTTCCGCCTGCTCCCGAAAGGACTGGCGTCGGACGTATTCGTGGAAATCGATTCCGACACGCAGGAAGAGCTGATCAAAGCCTTTACCGATAAAGAACTCAAGGAAGTCATCGACGATATGTTCCTCGACGACACCGTGGACATCATCGACGAAATGCCCGCGAACGTGGTAAAGCGCATACTGCTCGCCGCCGACCCCGAAGAGCGCAGGACGATTAACGAACTGCTCGAATATCCGGACGACAGCGCAGGCTCGCTGATGACGCCCGAATTCGTGTCGCTTTCCGCCGGCATGACGGTATCGGAGGCGTTCGACAAGATACGCCGCACGGGCGTGAACAAGGAAACGATATACACCTGTTACGTCACCAACGTAAAAAAACAGCTCATCGGCGTGGTAACCGTCAAGGACCTGCTCCTTGCGGAAAAGGAAACGCTGGTGGAACACATCATGACGACCAACGTCGTTTCCATAGAAACGCTGGAAGACAAGGAGCAGGTCGCGCTGATGTTCCAAAAGTATTCGCACCTGGCCCTGCCCGTCATCGACAAGGAAGGCTGCATCGTGGGCATCATCACGGTAGACGACGCCGTAGACGTATTGCAGGAAGAGGCGACCGAAGATATCCAGATCATGGCGGCCATCACGCCCGACGACAAGCCTTACTTAAAGACCAGTCCGTTCCGCATATGGCTTAACCGCGCGCCGTGGCTTTTGATACTCATGATCTCCGCGACTTTCACCGGTCTGATCCTCAACACCTACGAGGGCGAACTCAGCCAGCTGAACGGCGGGCTTATAGGCTCTCTGCTCATCGCCTGCGTGCCCATGATGATGGATTCCGGCGGAAACGCAGGTTCGCAGGCCTCCGTAACCGTGATACGCGGCATCGCGCTCAACGAACTCAAATTCGGCGACATATTCAAGGTCATGTGGAAGGAACTGCGCGTCGGCGTCATGCTGGCGGCAACGCTCGGACTGGTGTGCTTTGCGAAACTGCTGCTGATCGACAAGCTCATTTTCGGCTACGGCTATACCGTGCAGATATCTTTCGTGGTATCGCTCTGCCTCGCCATCACCGTGGTCATTTCCAAAATCGTGGGCTGTTCTCTCCCCCTGCTGGCGAAAAAATGCAAGCTCGACCCCGCCGTCATGGCGAGCCCGTTCATCACCACCATCGTGGACGCGCTTTCCTTGATGATCTACTGCAACATAGCGCTCGCGCTTTTGTAAAAAAAACCCGCGGCTTTGCCGCGGGGATATTTTTTATTTGCTTTCCGCCTGTTTTTCGAGGAGATTTTTGATCTCTTCAAGCAGATATTCCGCGGTGTGCTTTTTCGCCTCTTCGTCCGCGGCTTTCTTGGCCTCGGCGGCAGCGGCGTCGCGCGCGGCGGCGAGCTTTTCTATCTCTTCCTCGCTCTTGCCCGAACGGCGCATCTCGCGGTATTCCGCCTTGGTGTAACCGTAATATTGCGGCTTGCCCATCTCGTGCAGCTTGTTGATCGCCTTGACGATCGAAAACAGGATGAGCGCGATGATCAGAAAGTTAAGTACGGCCGTAACGACCGCGCCCCAGTCTATGTAGATGGACTTGCTCATGTCGATCGCGCCCGCCTCGTCGAGGACGGGTTTCAGCATGGTTACCGCGCTTTCCAGACCGCCGCCCGCACCCGCGAGCGCCCAGTTCACGAGGGGCTGGAATACGCTGCTCGTCAAAGCGGTAACGATGGCGGTGAACGCGCCGCCGACGATCACGCCGACAGCCATGTCGATCACGTTGCCGCGCGTGATGAACGCTTTGAACTCTTTGAAGAATTTCTTCATGTTCCTACATCTCCTTTTCATTGGAATAATTTATCTTTGAGCGCGGCAAGCTTTCTCACGAGTCCGGCCGCCTCTTTGGGCGACGCGCTTTTCAGCCTGCTTTCCGCGGCATCGATCTTCTCACGGATATTCATATCTGCAGTATGAACAAAAGTATGCTCAAACATACGAGATAAAGCGAAAACCATTTGAAATTCGCTTTTTTCACGAGGGCGAGCATGACCTTTATCGCTATGTATCCCGAAACGGCCGCGGCGATCACGCCGAAAAGCACGGGCAGAAACTGAATGTCCGCCGCGCCGCCGCCCTTGATGAAATCGTACCCTTCGAGGAGGGCGGAGCCCGCGATGACGGGCAGGCTCATCAGAAAGGCGAAATTGGCGTTCTTTTCCCTGTCCACGCCGCAGAAACATCCCGCCGCGATGGTGGAGCCGCTGCGCGAGATGCCGGGCACCACGGCCACCGCCTGCGCCAATCCCATGGCGAACGCGTTGCCCGCGTTGATATCCCTGTAAAGCGGTTTGGTCTTGGCGGTAAGCTCCGCCTGCAGCAGCACGAGCGCGGTGAAGATAAAGCAGGGCGCGAGATAGGCGCCGCCGTAAAACACGGCGTCCAGCTGGTCGCTCAGCAAAAATCCCACGAGCGCCGCGGGAACGCTTGCGATCACGAGATACAGCAAACTCATCGGGCGCTTGAAAAGCCCGAGTATGTCTTTAAAAAAAACGATGCATACGGGAACGAGCGTGCCCACGTGCAGCATGACGGTGAGAAACATGCTGTATTCGGGGTCTATGCCGAACCATTTCTGCAACAAAACGAGGTGCCCGCTCGAGGAAACGGGCAGAAATTCGGTCAGTCCCTGCACTATGCCGAGGACTACCGCCTGCCATACATTCATAAATATCTCCGTTGACGGCGGTCTTCCCGCCTTTTTTCGAGGGCGTGTCCGCCCGGATTATCTTATGCTATTTTATCAGGTTCAAGAACTCCCGCACCGAATAGGTGAGTTCTGCGTCCTTCGGCAGCGCGAGGCCGATGGCGCGCGCGGGCAGTTCCGGGCTGGTCTTTATTTCCCTTACCGTGCCCTCTTCCAGCTCATGCATGACGAATTCCCGCGGGATACAGGCTATCCCTATGCCGTTTTTGGCGAGTTCGGTCATAAGTTCCAAACTTGCCAGCTCTATTTCGGGGTGCAGGTGTATTCCCTGCGAATGCGCGAAATTGATGATGGCCTGCCGCGTGGCGGTGGTCAGTTCGAGCATGAGAAGCGGGTAATCCTGCAGTCTTTTCAGATCGACGACCTCCCCGAACAGTTCGGAAAAACGGTCGCTCGCGACGAAAGTGTCGTGAAGCTGCATGACGGTATTGGAAAGGTAAACGTCTTTATCGTCCACGGGCAGGTTGACGAACCCGATATCCCCCTTGTTGCTCTTGAGAAGTTCTATCGTTTCCGCCGACGTGCAGTTTTGCAAAATCAAATTGACGTTAGGGTATTTTTCGTGATATTCCTTGATATATTTCAATAAAAAATGCGTGCTGACCGTGTCGCTGGCGCAGATGCGCACCACCCCCGTGGCGGTGTTTTTGAGTTCGGAATACTTCGTTTCCGCTTCGCTCAGGAGCTGCAGCGCCTTTTCCACGGTGGCGAAGATCTGTTTTCCGCCCGTATCGGAAAGCTCCATGCCCTTGTGCGTGCGGTTGAACAGCTTGCCGCCAAGCTGGTTTTCCAGCTGTTTGACGGCCTGCGACACCGCGGGCTGCGAGATGTAAAGTTCTTCCGCCGCTTTGGTGAGCGAACCGCATTTTGCAACCGTGTAAAACACGCGGTATAAATCCAGATTGACCATATCTTTCCCCTATTTGCCCACGCAGAAACGGGAAAAGATTTCGTCCACGACGGCTTCCGACGCCGTCTGCCCCGTGATCTCGCCCAAAATCTGCCAGCATTCCTCCACCTCGACGGAAACCATGTCGAGCGGCGCGCTTTCCAGCGCGGCCTGCGCTTTTTTCAGCGCCGCCCGCGCGCGGAGCAGCGCTTCGTAATGCCGCTGTTCGGTGAGGAAGTCCTTGTTCGTATCGATCTTCCCTACGGTAATATTAAACAACATTTCTTTGAGTTTGTCAATATTTTCGCCCTTTTTCGCGGAAACGAATATTTCGGCATCCGATATTTTTCCGCCTTTGTCGCTCTTATTCGCCGCGACGATACGCGTTTTTCCCGACGTAAGCGCCAGGATTTCCTCGTCCTCTTTCGTCAGATCTTCGCTGCCGTCCAGCACGACGACGAGCACGTCCGCCTCGTCGAGCACGCGGCGCGAAAGGGCTATGCCTATGTTTTCCACGGCGTCCGACGAATCGCGTATGCCCGCGGTGTCCTTGCATTCAAACTTCACGCCGTTTATGACGAGCGTACCCTCCACCACGTCCCGCGTGGTGCCCGCGACGTCGGAAACGATCGCCTTATCGTAAGAGAGCAAACTGTTTAAAATCGAACTTTTCCCCGTGTTCGGGCGGCCGACCAGCCCGACGACCACGCCCGACGTAAGCTTACGCCCGGCGAAATACGTAGCCGCAAGTCCGTCTATAAACGCGCCGACTTCGGCGAGCGTTTCGCCCACGCGGGCGGAAACGCCTTCTTCCTCCACCTCGTCGGGGTAGTCGATATTCGCGCCGATCTCCGCGAGCGCCGCCTTTAATTTGTCCTGTTCGGCGCTCACCTTTCTTTTCAGGTTTTCGCGGTAGAGGTAATACCCCGCCTTGACTTCGCCTTCGCTCTCGCTGTTGATCATGTCGATCAAGCCCTCCGCCGAGGAAAGCGAAAGCTTGCCGTTCAGAAAGGCGCGGCGGGTGAACTCGCCCCGCGCGGCGGGGCGGCAGCCGAGTTCCGTCAGCCGCTTGATTAAGCCGTTCACGATGGCTATGCCGCCGTGGACGTGGTATTCCGCCATGTCCTCGCCCGTGTAACTCTTCGGCGCTTTAAAATAAACGCACATGCCGTAATCTTTGAAGCTGCCCGCGTCGAATTCGCCCGTATAAAGCATATAGGGCACAAAGTCCTTTACCGCGGTTTTTCCCTGCGGGCGGAACATCTTTTCCGCAAAGAAAAGGGGCGACGGACCGCTGATCCTGATGATGGCGACGCCGCCGACGCCCGCCGCCGTGGAAAGCGCGCATATATTGTCGTTGACCATACTCCCTCCAACCGAAAAACAGAGCCCGTGGCTCTGTTTTCTTTCTTAAAACCCGTCGAACGGCGAATCGCCGCCGTCGTTTTTATCGTTTTTACCGCTTTTGCCGTCCTTATTTTCCCCGTCCGGGGAAACGCCCTCCGTCGGTCCGCCCGAAGGCGCGTCCTTTTTTCCGCCGAATTCCGAAAACGGATCGCCGGGATCGTTTTCCCCCCTGCCGCCGAATTCGCGGAAGGGATTATCGGGCGGATTTTCGCGCGGGGGCGCGTACATGCCCTGCATGCGCATATACTGTTCTTTCACATAGTCGTTATAGTTCACGGGCTTTTTGTTCCGCTGCGTGAATACGATGACGGACGCGACCGACAGCCCGAACAGTTCCCCTATGAACGACAGGATCGAAAACATAAAGTGACTGCGCGGGTTGAACTTTCTGAACAGCAGCATGAACAGGTAAAAGAAGAAAAAGAGGTATACGATGTTCAAAATCATGCCGAGGAAGTATTCCACGTCCAAAAAAGTATACACGCCCTGCGAATATTCGTAGGAAAAATTCCCGCTGAAGTCGACCACGAGCTGGCCGTATTCGTTGGGCGTGAGGAAGATCTGCGCGTCGTAGACATACGCGAGCACGAGCGGCAGGTAGTTGAGCACGAGCGCCGCCGTATTGAGCGCGAAGTAGGCCGCGTACACGAGCATGAGCCAAAAACCGGCGTTTTTCATCTTTTTGCCGAACATCTTGACTTGTCCCACGACCTTGCCCGCGAGGAAATACCGCGCGAAAGGCACGAACGCCAGCCACGCGTTTTTGTTTTTCGTGGCGATCGCCATTTTTCTGAGCCCGAAGCCCATCAACAGATACAGCGCGATAAAGACTGCGACCGACAAGCATAAAAGCAGGATCGCAACCCAGAGTTTCATTGTGAATACAGCGCCGTTCGAATAGACGATCTGTAAAAAATCGCTGCCTTGCTGTATCGAAATATATTCCAAGTCCTTGCCTCACTTTGCCCCGCGGGGCGCTGAAATTTACGGCTCAATACGCGCGGGCGAATACGACGGTATGTTTCGCCTTTTTGCCGCAGACGACGCAGGTATCGCTTTCCTCGTCTTCCAGCATGACGCGCGCCGTCGCCGCAGCGTAATCCTTTACCCTATCTTCGCATTCGCGGCAGCCGCACCAGCCCGCCTTTACGAAGTTCTTGTTTTCCACGCCCGCGAGCAGTTCTTTCAGGTCGGCCGCGCGAACGATGCGCGCGTCCCTGTTTCGCCTCGATTTTTCGAGCATGTTTTTCTGAATTTCTTCAAGCAGTTTTTCCGCCGTTTCCGCAACGCTTTCCAGCGGCGCGAAACTTTTTTCCAGCGTGTCCCTTCTGAACAGGCACGCCTGCCCCTTTTCGATGTCGCGCGGCCCGATCTCTATGCGGACGGGCACGCCCTTCATTTCCCATTCGTTGAACTTCCAGCCGGGGCTTGCCTCGCGCGCGTCGAGTTCGGCGCGCACGCCCGCGCCGGAGAGCGCGGACAAAAGCTCTTCCGCCTTTTCCGTAACGCCGCCCTTATGCGCGGCCACGGGCACGATCACAACCTGCACGGGCGCGACTTTGGGCGGCAACACCAGCCCCCTTTCGTCGCCGTGCGCCATGATGAGCGCGCCGATCATGCGCGTGGAAGTGCCCCACGATGTGGAATATCCGTATTTTCTCACGCCGTCCTTGTCGAGGAACTGCATGTTGAAAGCCTTTGCGAAATTCTGGCCGAGATAGTGCGAGGTGCCCGCCTGCAAGCTCTTGCCGTCGAGCATCATGGCCTCCATGCCGTAGGTCGCCACCGCGCCCGCGAACTTTTCCTTCTCGGTCTTTTTGCCCGTGATGACGGGAATGGCCAGAACGTTTTCGGCAAATTCCTTATAGACGTTCAGCATCTTTATGGTTTCTTCCATCGCCTCTTCTTCGCTGGCGTGGACGGTGTGCCCCTCCTGCCACAAAAACTCGCTCGTCCTTAAAAAGGGACGGGTGGTCTTTTCCCAGCGGACGACGTTCGCCCACTGATTGATCAAAATAGGCAGATCGCGGTAGCTTTGCAGCCACTTGGCGTACATTTCGCAGATGATGGTTTCGCTGGTCGGGCGGATCACGAGTTTTTCCTGCAGTTCCGCGCCGCCCGCGTACGTTACCACGGCGACTTCGGGCGCAAATCCTTCCACGTGCTCGGCCTCGCGCTTTAAATAGCTTTCGGGTATGAGCATCGGGAAATAGGCGTTTTTCACGCCGACCGCCTTAAAACGCTTATCCATTTCGCGCTGAATGTTTTCCCAGATGGCATAGCCGTAAGGGCGGATTACCATTGTGCCCTTGACGGGGCCGTAATCGACGAGTTCGGTTTTCACCACCACGTCGGTATACCACTTGGCGAAATCGTCGGTCAGGGAAGCGACCTCTTTCACAAACTGCCTGTTGTCCATATAACACCCCAAAACGTAAAGTTTTTATTTATCTTACCGCAGCCGATACGATAAACCTGTCCGCCGCCCTGCGGGGCCGCGGGTAAAATCTTTCTTTATTATAACAAATCATGCGAAAAAACACAAACATTTATTTATAATTATATTCCCGCCGCCGCATAAACTTGCCGATTTCGGGGCGCCGAAACCCTTTACAATATAATCTAAACAAAATTTAGTTGAAATAAACTTGAAAAATCGCGCAAATTATATTACAATGGAAGAAAAGAAACGTTTCGGCTGGATTACGGAGCGTAAAAATTCTATCAAAGGAGTCATTATGCAAGACATCAGACAGCAAGCAGTGAACGCCGTGCGCGTGCTGAGCGCGGAAGCCATCGAAAAAGCGAAATCGGGCCATCCCGGCCTGCCTCTGGGCGCGGCGCCCGTCGGTTACACCCTCTTTGCGGACGTGATGAAATACGACCCGAAAGACCCGAAATTCTATGACCGCGACCGTTTCGTACTCTCGGCGGGGCACGGTTCCATGCTGTATTATTCCCTGCTTTACCTCTTCGGCTTCGACATGACGATCGAGGACATCAAAAATTTCCGCCAGTTCGGCTCCAAAACGCCCGGACACCCCGAATACGGCGTAACGGCTGGCGTGGAAACCTCCACGGGGCCGCTCGGCCAGGGCGTGGCGACGGCGGTCGGCATGGCGCTTGCTGAAACGCGCATGGCTGCGGAATTCAATAAAGAGGGCTTCCCCCTGACCGATCACTATACCTACGTGCTCTGCGGCGACGGCTGCATGCAGGAGGGCATCGAAAACGAGGCGGCCTCCTTCGCGGGCACCAACAAGCTGGGCAAGCTCATCGTGTTTTACGATTCCAACAACATCACCATCGAGGGCGACACGGGCTCGGCGTTCACCGAGGACGTGGGCAAACGCCACGAGGCGCTCGGCTGGCAGGTGATTAAAGTCGCGGACATCAACGACCTCGCCGCGCTCCGCCGCGCCGTGAAAAGGGCGAAGGCGGAAACGCAGAAACCCACGCTCGTCATCTGCAAATCCGTTATCGGCTACGGCTCCCCCCTCGCGGGCAAGGCGGACTGCCACGGCGCCCCGCTCGGGATCGATAATATCAGACAGCTGAAGGACGCGCTCGGCTGGACGGAAGAGGAATTCACCGTGCCGAAAGCGGTGCTCCGCCATACCCGCCGCGCCGTATCCAGAGGGAAAAAGGCGAACGAGGCTTGGAAAGAACTGTTCTCCGCCTATGAAAAGGCATATCCCGCCGAGGCGGAGGAGTTCAAAAAGAGGATAAACGGCGAACTTTACGATTTTGCAAACGACGAAAGCCTGTATGCGTTCGAGAAAGCGGACGCCACGCGTTCCACCTCTTCCGCGGTGCTCAACCGCCTTGCGGAAAAGATACCCGCGCTGTTCGGCGGCTCGGCCGACCTCGGCCCCTCGAACAAGAGCGTGATGAAAAACAAAGGATATTACTCCCCGGAAAACAGGGCGGGCGCGAACATCCATTTCGGCGTGCGCGAACAGTCCATGGCGGCGATCTGCAACGGCATATACCTGCACGGCGGCTTTATATCCTACTGCGCCACGTTCTTTGTGTTCAGCGATTATCTGAAAGGCTCACTGCGGCTTTCCGCGCTGATGAAACTGCCCGTGATATATATACTCACGCACGATTCCATCGGCGTGGGCGAGGACGGGCCTACGCACGAACCGATAGAACAGCTCGCCTCGCTCCGCGCGACGCCCGACGTAAACGTGTTCCGCCCCGCGGACGGCAAGGAAACGGCGGCCGCGTGGGAAAGCGCGTTAAGCGCCCGCGTGCCCACCTGCCTGGTGCTTTCGCGGCAGACGCTTCCCCTCTACGAAAATTCGGGAAAAGCGGCGCTCAAAGGCGGTTACGTGCTTTCCGACTGCGAAGGAACGCCCGACGTCCTCCTGATCGCGAGCGGCAGCGAAGTGGAACTCTGCATGAACGCGCAGACCGAATTGAAGGAAAAAGGCGTTAAGGCGCGCGTGGTTTCCATGCCTTGCATGGAACTTTTCGAGGCGCAGAGCAAAGAATACAAAGAGAGCGTTCTGCCCGAAACGGTACGCGCGCGCGTCTGCGTGGAAGCGGGCTCGCCCGACTGCTGGTATAAATACGCGAAGGACGGCGAAGTGATCGGCATGACGACGTTCGGCGAATCCGCGCCCGCGAAAATTCTGTTCAAGCATTACGGCTTTACCGCGGAAAACGTAGCGGCAGCCGCCGAACGGGTAATAAAACGCTGAAAAAATCGAATATTTTTCAAAATTGATTGACTTTGCCCGAAGAATATAGTAAAATAGAATTATCGAGAGATCGACAATCAATCAGACACCTACCCGTAAGTATTATTTTTATTAAAGCGGCCGCAATATTTTGCGGTCGCTTTAATATTCAGACAAAAAAGAGCCGCGCGGAGCGTCCCTCTCGGTTATTTGAAAAATAATTCCTCAATCGAAACATCGAAAACTGCCGCAAGATAGGGCAAATACGCGGACGCGGGCGCGCTTTTGCCGCGCTCCCAAAGCGAAACGGTATCCTGACTGACGGAGAGCAGGGCGGCAAGCGCCGATTGACTTAATCCGCACTGCAAACGGTAAAATTTTATGTTCCGCGCAAGCGCGGGCGAAAATTCGGAATAATTCATAATGATATTATAAAGCAACGACCGCCGGCGGCGCGCATAATTGCGATTTTCGCAACTTTTCTTCATAAAATAGAAAAAAAGACGATTTCAACGACGGCTTATACCGCTATTATACCAAAAATTCACCGTAAAATCGCGCCCGCTCAACACATTGAGGACAAAAGGGCGCGAACAAACGTCCGCGCCCTTTACTTACAAAAATTTTTTCAGTTCGGTTTTGGCTTTTTCCAAATCGCACTCGCACAGCAGGGGGATTATTTCGAGCAGCTCCTCCCCCGTTTTGTCCCACCAGCGCAGGCGCAGCAGAACGTCTTTCAGTTCTTCGTCAAACCTGTCTTTGATGAACCGTGCGGGATTGCCGCCGACCACGGTATACGGCGCGACGTCTTTCGCGACGACAGAATAAGCCGCAACCACTGCGCCGTCCCCTATTTTCACGCCGGGCATTACTACCGCCTCGCGGCCGATCCACACGTCGTTCCCAACTACGGTATCCCCCTTTTTCGGCAGCTGTTCGAGATGCGGCGGCGTTATTTCCGCCCATGCTCCACCGAAAACGTTGAAAGGATAGGTGCTCGCGCTCGCCAAACGGTGGTTTGCCGATCCCATGATAAATTTCACGCCCGTCGCAAACGCGCAGAATTTTCCGATAACGAGCTTATCCCCGAATTCGGGCCAGTTGAAAAGCACGTTGTTCTTTTCAAAATCCGTCGCGGCAACGGCGTCGTCGTAATAAGTGTAATCCCCTATAGAGATATTCGGCGCCTTTACCACGTTTTTGATAAAGCACGACGTTTTGTATTCGTTGGGAAAGATCGCGCGCGGGTCGGGTATATCAATCGTTTTCATCGGTACGTTACCAGTTTTTCTATGTCCTTTCTCTTCTTCTCACGCACGGGATCGCCCGCCGCCGCGTACCCCGCGGCAAATACCAGGCGCACCCGCTTTTTATCCTCAATGCCGAGAACTTCCTTTATCTTCTTTTCATCGAACCAGCCGATCATGCAGGTGGAAAGCCCCTGCTCCGCCGCCGCAAGCACGATATGCGCGCTCACGATCCCCATGTCGATCGAGGCGTAATCCTGATCCTTCAGCCGCCCGCTCGTTTTTGCGAGCAGCCCCGCGTTTTCCTCCACCATGACGATAAACGCCCGCGCGGACGAACAATGCCTGTTCATGCCCATGCCCTGCGTGCATTTCGCCACGCTCTTCACAAGGTCAGCCTCCGTTACCACCACGAAGGAATACGGCTGCGAGTTGCATGCCGAGGGCGCCAGCCGCGCCAGCTGCATTATTTTTTCCAGTTTTTCGCGCTCCACCGCCCTTTCCGCGTCGAAATTACGGCAGCTCTGCCTTATCTTGAACAATTCTTCGAGTTGCATAAAACTTCCTCCTTTTTTATCATTGTACACCGGGAAAGGCGTTTTGACAACTTTTTTTATATTACGTCCGAAAGTTTTTCGTATATGCCGTGTTCCTGGCAGATTTTGGCGATATCGCTTTGCGATAGCGTCTTGACCTCTTTGCCGTCGCGGAATAAAACGATTTCGTTCACGGCGTCGCCGTCGATCACGTTAATCAGCTTTTTTACGTCCGCGTCGACGGAAAGCGCCTGTTTTTTATAAGGCATACCCCTTTTCAGAGCGTTGGCATTCACCGCCGTATACATGCGCACATAGCCGTTTTCCTTTCTGCGGGACAGCGCCCCGAACAAAACGAAGGCCGCGAAAAACGCCAGCGATACATTCGGAGCGAAAAAGAGCGAGGCGATAAAGAGCGCGGCAAGCCCTGCGCCGAACACCACGGATACGACTTTGCAGACCAAAAGCGCCTTTGCCCGCTTCATCTTCATCGAAAGCACGGCGAGCAGCACGCGCCCGCCGTCCAGAGGAAAAACGGGCAGCACGTTAATGGCCGCAATGGCGAAACTCGCAAACGCGGCGGCGTCGGTATAAGGGTAAATGTCGGGAAAAATCCACCAGAACGCCACGAAAAAAATGCCGATAAGCACATTCGTTACAGGTCCCGCGAGCGCGATCCTGATCTCGTCCGACGGTTTAAGCGACGCGTCCTCTCCGTAAATGACGGCGCCGTACGGCATCAGCGTGATGCGGTCCAGCCGATAACCGAGTTTTTCCGCCGAAAACGAATGCCCTAACTCATGGAGCAGGGCAACCGTCGTATAGATGATGAACATGAATACCTTGCCCGTCAGCGCGTAAAACGCGCCGAAGAGCCAGAACAGCGGGTGTATGTGTAATTTTATACTTCCCATATCACCGTGTCGGTGTCGTTATCTACCGTATAAGAGGTGATGAGCTGACCGTCCTCGCCGTAAAAACAGAGTTCCACGTTTTCGCCGAGGCTGTACCCTAAGGGAATGTTGCCGTAGACTACGGAACCGAGTTCCTGATACGCGTAGTCTATGCCGCTGATGACCGTTTTGAATTTGGTCGAATGGGTGATTTCAAACACGTATTTGCCGTCTTCGCCCTTCGTGAGCGCAGTGATCTCGCCGTCGCAGGGCGCGTAAACGCTGCCTTTTACCGCAAAGTTCATAACGCCGTTGCTTACGGAAACTTCGCCGTCGGTGGGCAGTGCGGGCGTAAAGCTGTTGTATTCGCGGTTATCCGCCTGCTCGCTCTGCGGCGCGAAGATAGAATTGAAAAACGTCGCTATGCCGCTCTGTTCCATAAAGATGTTGGAAAAGACGATCACGCCGAGCAGCAGCACCACCACGGCGAGCTGAACGCCGATAACGGACACCTTGAATCTGCGTTTTGCGCGCGGTTTTTCGGCCTGCTCCTCTTCCTGCGGGAGTTCGGCCTGATAATTTTCCGCAACTTCGTCCAAAACGGGCGCGGCGTTTTCCGCGGGTTCGGAAGAATTCTGCTCTTCAAATTCGCGGTTGACCTTTTCGATGGCGAGTTCCTTCACGTTTTCCTTCGGCGCTTCTTTCTTTTTTCTCTTGCGCTTTGTCTGCGCCGTATAGGTTATGTTGCACGTGTTTACGGGAATTTCCAGCATTTCGGAATAAATGGTTTCTTCGTTCATTTTTTTCTCTCCTTGTCCTTTCGCTATATTAAACATTATGCAGGCAATTTGCCGACTATGCCACGTTTTTTCAAAATTATCGGGGCTTTTTAAGTCGGGATTTGTCGTTTTTGAAAAAACGAATATCTTCGCAAATCAAACGAAAAAAGAATATGCGCGCCGTTTTTTCGGATACTTCTATATTGATTATATGAAGATAAAAGGCAAAATAGAAAAAAATTTTTAAATCAACTGAAAACTTGTTGACAAAGCGGCATAATTTCGATATAATACATAAGCAAATTGAAATGGCGGCGTAGCTTAGTTGGTTATAGCGGCCGGTTCATACCCGGCAGGTCGTTGGTTCGAGTCCGACCGCCGCTACCAAAAACTTTATAAACCGGCCCCTTGGTCAAGCGGTTAAGACACCACCCTTTCACGGTGGTATCATGGGTTCGAGTCCCGTAGGGGTCACCAAATTGGAACTATCCGAACACCACTATTACAGAACAGTGGGTTCGGGTAGTTTTTTTATTGCCGCCAAAGGAATAGGCTCACTGTATAAGAGCCGAGCAAATCAAGCTGGTTTGCTCGGCTCTTAACTTAATTATTGTTGATTATATATTCAAAAAGACTTATTAGCCCTGGCTCATTGTAAAGTGTACTATAATGCTTTGTCGCTTGTCTTTTTGAATTAGAAGAAATAGTTAAGTGACTATCACGGCAAGTTACATTATTTACATCGATGACATTGTTATATAAGAAAATTTCACCAAAACCTTCATAATCATGCCAACCCCATGTAAAGAATATTTTAGTAATATTATTTTTGGGATTAGGCGTAAAGGAATAATCTATGCCGAACAACTCACAGAAATAGTATGCGACGGATAAGCCGAAGTCACGGCAGCTCTCCGCGAAACGCACATACGATTGCCAGAAAACTGCCGTCAGACCCAAGAATATGGCCGAAATAACGACCGTTACGATGATGCTAAATCGTCTGCTCATAGGTTGCCTCCGTATTCTCCTGCGTGGCGGCAAGCCGGCTACCCGTAAAACACAGGTAGCCGACTGCAAGTACCACCACGACCAAGAGAAGTATTGCTAAAACTCTCTTGACCGTTTTCATTTACATCTCCTTGCCGTCTGTATCGGGCGGCTTGCTTTGTTTTTGAACTTTCTTTTCCTT
>UQZE01000035.1 GCA_900545325.1 uncultured Eubacteriales bacterium | reverse complement strand
ATCTATCTTCCTTTCCAGCTCCTCTATCCCTTCTCGCTCTTTCCTGATGTAGCTTCGCAGCATATGAATTCTCCTTTATTATAAGTAAAGCGCCCCGCAGCCCGCTCCGCGGACTGCGGGGGCGCAAACGCCGTATTTTATCTTTCCCTGCGCTTTCTTCTCACGAGCATGAACGCCGCCGCGCCGAGAGCCGAAACGGCCGCCGCCGCGCCGCCTACCGCCGTCAGGCTGGAATTGCAGCCCTTGCAGCCCTTTTCCTCCGGGTCGGTCGGGGGCGTTACGGGTTCGCTGCCGTCGTCGAGCGCGTTTTCCGCGTGAAGTTTGAGCGAATCGAGATAGAATTCCACGTCCACGACTTCTTTGGAGTTGCTCCAGATGCCTATTTTGACGAACGCGAGCTGATCCGCGTCGAACTTGCCGTTTTCGTCAGGCGTATAGGACGCAAGCCTTTCGGGCGTGAAAGCGCTGAACGGAATTTCCACCGTGCGCCAGCCCGTGAAGTCGAGCGCCGTGCCGTTCACGAGCAGCGCGGGATCCACTTCGTATTCGCTGCCGTCGGCCTCCGCCACCTTCACCCAGAATCCGACTTCGCCGAGCGTCTGTTCGGAGGTGTTGTAGATTTCGAAAGAAAGCCCCGTCAAGCCCGCGTCCTTATTGCGCTCTATGACGTCGCTCACGTCGAGATAGGTTTCGGTCCAGCCGAAAGCGTAAAGCGGATTTTCCCAGGTATATCTGAGCGAGCTTTCGCCGTCTTTCACGTAAGTCTTATCGGTGTTGCGCTCCGTCTTGTACACGGTGCCGCTCTGTCCCGACTTGCTCCAGGAAGAGAAATCGCTTTCTTCAAAAGACGAGAGCATGAGGCTGTGTTCCCCGAGGTCGGGCCTCTGCGGCGGCTCGGGTTCTTCGGGTTCGCCCGTGCTTTCCCCCGTATAGATCAGATCCATATTGCTGATATAGATCGTGGCGGAATCCTCGCCCCAGATAAAAATCTGGAATTCTCCGACGGCGTAAACGTCGAGTTCGGGCGTAAAGGGAACGGTATACGTCCTATAACCCGTATAATTGAGATCGCGCGAGGTGAGCACTTCCTCCGAGCCCTCCTGCACGCAGGTGATTTCCGACTGCTCCACGTTGCCGAACTTAAAGCCCAGTCCGCCGCCGACGGCCTTTTCCGAATAGACGGTCAGCCTGATGCCGTAGGGTTCCGTGACGTTCAGAGCCTGTGCTTTCGCGCCCAAATTCTGGTAATAGACCGCGGCAAAGCTGTTGCCCGCAAGCGTAACGGTCTTTGTCATTTTAAGCGCCTTGTCCTCGTCCTTGGAATGTTCGTCCACAAGGCTCTTTTCCACCGTGCAGGCCGCGCCCGCGTCGCCCCAGGAAAAACTCGTCCAGTCGGTTTCTGTCTGTGTCCGGAAAGAAACATATTTAAGTTCTTTTTCCGTTTCCGCTTTTGCCGTACCGACTACGGCCGCCGCGCCCGCGAAGGCCATTACCGCCGCCACGAGCAAAATCGCTGCTTTTCTCATTTCTCATCCTCCTCGTTTTCGATGATTTTTATATCGCTCATATCGCCGTAAAGCGATGTCAGCTCGCATTTTACGCCCTCTTTCGTCTTTCTGCGGCGGAAAACGCCCCAGCCCTGCGAAGTGGTTACAAAGCATTGAAAGTCGTCGCCGCCCTTTGCGGGCGAAACCTTAAGTTCCTTTTTTCTGCCGTCGTAGGAAATGCCGCAGTACGCAAGGTATACGCCGTAGCTCGCCAGCGAACGGGCATAGTGATTGCCGCATTCCACTTCGTTGAAAGGATTGCGGTTGAAACCCGAATAGCGTTTGCGCACGGCGCGCACTACGGAAATCCCCTCTTCGGCAAATCCCTCGTAGATGAGGTGCGCAGCCACCTGGTATTCGATGCCGCTCCAAACCTCGTCCGCGTAAACGAAGGGATATTTCGGCCTCCCGCCCGCGGGCCAGGAACAGAGCAGCAGGCCGCCGTCGTCGTTGAGCGCGTAACAGCGCTGCACGTTGGCGTGCGATCTCATGTCCTTTCGGAAGTTGTTTTCGTACACGGCGCGCACAGCCTTTTTGACGTGTTCTTCGGGCAGGACGTAGCCCAGCCCGTTGATGTGCGCCAGCGTCTGGCCGAACACCTGGTCGGACAGGCAGCCCGTGCCGTACTGGTATTTGAACTCGTTCACGTCCCCGAGCACCTGCACGTAGTATTCGCCGTTCCACAAAAGTTCGTCCGTACGGGCGGAACATTTTTCAAAAGCATCTTTCCATTTGCTTTCGTTTTCCGTATCGCCGAGATACGCCGCCATCTCCGCGCCCGCTTTAAGCGCCGCCGCGAAGATGGAATTCGTGAGAGAATTAGGCCCGTAAAATTCTATGTCGTAGGTATTGTGCTGCTGCGATTCGAGCACGCAGTCCTTATCCCTGTCCCAGAAATCGAAGGCGAAATTGAGCGCTTTCGCCGCGTTCGGCCAAAGCTTTTTCAAAAATTCGTCGTCGCCTGAAAATTTCCATTCGCGGTACAGCCGAACGACGCAGCCGAGCTGGCCGTCGGTCGCGGGGAGCATGTCCCACCGCGGATCGCCGAACACGCTGTTGCAGCGGAAGGACATGTTTCCCGTTTCGTCCGTTTCGTTCAGAAATTCCGTTTCGCGCATGGAGCGCTCTATTTCGGGAAAAAGGAACGCCGTCGTCTGCGCGTAGTTCCATACGTGCGTGCAGTTGCCCTCGCAGCTCCCCTTGTGGTCGAAACACCCCTCCCACGCGAGATATACGGGTTTTTCGCCGATGCAGAACACCGTGGGAGAACGGAGCGCGGTCAGCGTGGACATCACGGCGTCCAGCACGCTTTCGTCCACGGTGGAAGAGAGCATCGCCTCCGCAAAACTACGGCTCGTTTTATACAGCCTGCCGCGCTCTGCGTCGAGATAGCGCGCCGCGTCGAGCGCGGACGAAAAGCGGTAAGCGTAGTGATTTTTCACGGTCTTTTGCTTTTTCGTTTCGTCGTGCGGCACGAGGTGCCCCTCCCAGCGGTTGGCATGGTTGGGGAAATGCCAGCTGAGGATAAACGCAAAGGAAGCGCTCTGCCCCGCGGGAATTTTCTTTTTGACCGAAAGCGATCCCACCCGCAGGCGGAAACGGTTGTCGAACTTGCTCGCCACGCCCGTTTCCCCGTTGTCGGGGCAAAGCTCGCCGTCCGAGGAAAAGTCGTCCCAGAAATCGTGCGCGCCGTCCCACCAGGCGCCGTTCACCCATTCGGGCTTTACCGTGCAGTTTGTTTCGCGCGTAACGAACGCCATGTTGCCGTAATATTTGTCGCCGTCGTCGGGACGGTCGGCGGTATAAAAGACGCCCGTCAGTCCGTTTTCGGCATAGAGTTCGTTTTTAACGTCGTATTTCTGCTGCATGTTCCGGAACAGATCGTAGCCGTCGAACCCGCTCGGATTCGCGAACGAGCCGCACACCGCGGCCTCGCAGTCTACGTCCGAAAGGTTTGTAATCGTGTACGTGAGATAAGCGCCGGGAATGGCCGATTCCTCCGCGTCGAGCGGGATAAAGGGCGTAAACGCGGTTACCTCCGCCCGCAGGGGAAGTTTTTCGTCCTCGAGCGTAACGTTCACAAAGGGATACGCGGCTTTCAGCGACGAGGACGTAAAGCGGGGCAGCCCCGCCATCTCGTTTGAAAAATACCCCAGCGCACGTTCGTAAGGCGGATTAAGCTCCCCTTCGAGGACGCGCGCGTCCTTTGTGCCGTCGGCAAACTCCGAGTACACGGAAAAAAACGTGTACGGCATGTTTCTGCCTTTGCTCGGCTCGTTGAATATTTCAAAATCGGCGAACTGGCCTCTGGAACCTATCGATATATTGCCCGTGCCGATGCCGCCGAGCAGGAATTTCACCGATCCCGCGCGGCCGCTGTAAGTCCTTATTTTCTTGTTGTCGAATAGTTTTTCCATAAATATCCCTTTATTTTTTGATCAACGAAACGTGTCCGAAAGCGCTTTCGTTGTAGCCGAGCGTGTTTTTCGAGGACGCCGCCACGCCGATAAGCACTTCATCCTTGAGGTTGACGAACTCAGCCTCCCCTATCTGTATAAATTCCCTGCCGTCCGCCGAGAGATAGGCGCGGACCATATCGCCGCGGCGCTCTATCTTGACATAAGCGCCCACGAAAGCGTCCTGCCATTCGCCGTGTTCGGCGATCATGCCCTTTCTCGATATGAAGGAAACGTCGCCCGCCCCGTTCATGCCGACGAAAGCCATTTTGCCCGACGGAGAGGTGTTGACGCGCATCATCACGCCGGCCTTGGAAAATTCGCCCGTATAAGAAACCCTGTCGATACGGGCGGTGTAGTCGAAATCGCCCGACACCTTGACGTAGGCATAAAGTCCCGCGTCCGACATGCCGCCGATATCCGCGCCCGTGGCATAAAGTTCTATCCTGTCGCCGAGCACCCGCATTTCGTCGCTGCCGCCCCCCGCGGCGAGCGCCGCGGCGGTGTAGATCTGTTCTGCGGGCGTGATTTTCACGGCCACGTCCTTGACGAAATCGGGCACGGCGACGTTCAGGCTGCCGTTTGCCGCCGTAAGGTCGGCCTCGCTCAGCTTAGCGCCCGTATACGTGTCGAAGAACTCCGCCTTGTAAGCGCCGTCCGCCATTTTCAGCGTTACGGAAGCGCCCGAAACGGTCTTGGGCTGATAGCCGTTCAGCACCTGATAATAATCGTAGTTTCTGTCCTTTACCCAGATATACCCCTTGCCGCCGGCGGTCATAGACATATAGAGCGCCTCTTCTTCGGTCATGATGTTGTTTTCCGTTTTCGCGCCGCGCAGATCCTCATAGCGCAGGAAGTCGGAAAGCGGCTTGTAATGATAGTAAAGGTCGTTCCTGTCGAGGTAGGAATCCCAGTTCCAATGCATGGCCGTGCCGAACGAGCCCGCGAACACCGAAGCCCAGATCTGGTTGTGGAAGCCGATACCGGCCTTGTCGTTTTCCCGCTGGATGTCGCCCGCGGGCGAGAGCGCGAATTCGCCCGCGATAACGGGCTTGCCGTAGGTGCCGAGGCGCGAATTGACGAGCAGATACAACGCCTTAACGCCGTTGAACGTACCCTCCGTACCGTCGTTGTACATGGTGTAGCGGTGGAAGGTGGTAACGTCTATGCAGTCGAGTTTCCACACCTCGTCGCCGTTCCCCGCGTTGGCGAAACTGGTCGTTACAAGGTGCTTATTGACGTCGAGGCTCTTGATATATTCCGCCATTTCCCTATGCCAGTCGGAAACGAGCTGTTTCTGGTTATAGTAGCTGTCGCCCGCCGCCCACACGACTTCGGGCGCGTCCGCCTCGTTCCAGAGTTCCCACATGACGAGGTTGGGCGAATACCCCCAGCGCGCCACGCAGTATCTGAAATAATTTTTGGTCGCGGCCCTGCTCTCCTCCGTTTCGAAAAATTCCGTAACGTTGTCCGCGGGGCCGCCGTTCGCGCTGTTATACGGATTTCTGTTCCAGCCCCAGTCGGGGAAGTTGTTGTCGCCTTCGTTGTCGAAGTCCTCCCAGTGATAGAGCGAAAAACGGAAATATATGCCCAAACTTTCGCAGGATTTGACCTTATAATCGGTCTTCCATGCGGTCTGCGGGTTGAAGCGGCGCACGCCGCCGTACCCCTCCGAATACGGGAGCTCGCCATCGCGGCGGGTCCATTCGAGGTTATCGCCCTCGCACAGGTCGAACTGCACGAGGTTGGCCCCGTTCGTCGCAAGTTCGTTCAGCCACCTGTCGTAATCGTAAGTCCCAGCCATGTTGTCGCCGCCCGCGAACTCCCAGCCGCAGAGGTTGTGGCCGACGCCGTTGAACGCTTCCCCATTGTCGAATTCGAGATGCGTTTTGTCCGCGGCCACGCGCAGATAGCCGTCCGCGTTGCCCGCGGAAACGGATACGGAGGCGACTTTATCGGTATATTTTTTCTTTCCGTTTTCCTTGACGGAAACGGATATCCTGTATTCGCCCGCCGACTTGGGTACGTAGCGCAGCATCCAGAAAGCGCGCCCCGTTTCCGTCAGCTTTTCCACGCCGCCGACGAGCGAACGCTCGTAATCTTCATACCAGAACATAGGCACGGTTTCTTCGCCGCCGTCGTGCTTAATGACGGCGTTCACCTCCACGGCCGCGCTGTCGTAGGGATTTTTATAGGTTTTCGGCAGTTCCACGCCGAGTTCGAGCGTTTCGTAGGCGCGGAGGCCGCTTTCCGCGGAATTATACACCGTTTTCGCCGACCTGCCCTTTGCGACGAGCACGCCCGCCGTAACGCCGCCCGCGATCAGAACCGCCGCCGCGACGGCGATCAGGGCGATAAGCCAGTTTCTCTTCGTCTTTTCCATCGTTTTCTCCTTATAATTTCAATCCGCTCGTGGCGATACCCGCGATCAGCTTGTCCCTGAAAATGAAGAACACCGCGATGACGGGTATGATCGACATTGTGAGCATGGCGACCATGACCGCACGGCTCTGCGTGCCGTATGCGCCCTGAATGACCGTCATACCGAGCGAAAGCGTCATTTTTTCAAGTTTCCGTAAAATCAGCATCGGCGTGAAAAAGTCCCCCCACGCCGCGTTGAAACACAGAATGAGATTGACCGAAACGATCGGCATGGACAGCGGCAGGCCTATGCGGAGAAAGGTTCCCCAGAAACCGCAGCCGTCCATTTTGGCCGCGTCGTCCACTTCGCGCGGCAGCCCCGCTATGAACTGCCGCATCATGAAAATGGCGAACGCGCTGAATATGCCGAGCAGGATCACGCCCGTGAGCTTGTTGATGAGGTTGAGCTTGATGATCGTGGAATAGTTGGTGATCATGGTCAGCTGTCCGGGCAGCATGAGCGCCCCCATGAAAAACATGAAGATGACGTTTTTTCCGGGAAATCTCAGCTTGGCGAAAGCGTAGGCCGCGGGCAGGCAGACGAGCGTTTGCAGCAGCGGCACGGAAATCGCAACGACAAAGCTGTTTATATACATCTTTCCCACAACGTCCGCCGATTCAAACACATATTTTATATTTTCAAAGGTAAATTCGTGCGGAAAGAAGGTCGGCGGTATCTGAATGATCTCTTTCGCCGTCTTGAAGGTGCCCGTGAGCATCCACCAAAACGGGTAGAGCATGATCGCTCCGACGAAAACGCACGCAATGAGTTTGAGGGCGGCGAAAACCGCCCGTTTCGTTTTAAAATCAGTCGTCATAGTGCACCCAGAATTTGCTCAATAAAAATTGCAGCAGCGTGATGAGCATCACGAAACAGAAGAGCACCAGCGCGAGGAGCGCGCCGTAGCCCATATCCCTTTCCTGGAAAGCTATGCTCCAGATATAATAGCTCACCGTGGCGGTGGCGTCCCCGGGTCCGCCCCGCGTAAGCAGGTAGATCGGCTCGAAGAGCTGCAGCCCCGTGATAAGCGCGTTGACGAGCAGAAAGAGCGAAGTCGCCGACACGCAGGGAACGAGTATCTTCACCGTGGAATAGAACTGGTTGGCTCCGTCTATCTCCGCCGCCTCGATGTACGATTTCGGCACGTTCCTGAGCGCGACGAGGTAGATGATAAAGAAAAAGCCTATGCCCTTCCATACGTCCACCATCATGACCGACCATATCGCCCATTTCGCGCTGGTGAGCCATGGAATTTTCGGCAGTCCGAGCGCGTACAGTATGCCGTTGATCGCCCCGACGTCCGTTCCGAGAAGCATGGTAAACACCATGGACACGATGGACATCGGAATGATTATGGGAAAGAAAATCGCGCTTTCCATAAACACCGTGGCGGCCTTGCCCCTGAGCCTGAACACGAGATAGGCCGCGAGAAAGCCGAACAACAGCTTGAATACGACGGGCACCACGGCTACGAGCGCCGTATTGCGCAGGATCAGCGGCAGGCGCTCGTCGGCAAAGAGCCGCGTAAAGTTTTCAAACTTGACGAACACGGGCGCGGACAGCATGTCCCAGTCGTAGAACGGCAGGGTGAACGTGCGGATTGCGGGATAGAGCGCGAACGCGATGAACAACAGCACCGCGGGCAGCACCATGGCGTAACCCGCGAGGTACTCTCTCGTCTTCATCTTCACGTTTTCCGCGCCCCCTGTCTTATTCGATCGCATTTCAGCCTCCGAGCGCTTCGTTTATGCTCTTCGCCGCGGCGGCAGCCGCTTCGTCGAGCGACTTCACGTCGGCGATATAGGCGCCGAACTCGCGCAGAATCGCGCTTTCCACAGCGGTATACTGCGCGGGCGCGGGAACGTATTTGCCGTAGGCGGCCGATTCATAGAATATTTCCGCGTTGGCGGGGACATTCGGTTTCGTACACATGATGTCGGCAGCCGTTTTCACCGAGGGGATCGCCCAGATGTTTTCCGAAAGGTAATCTTCCTGAAAGTCCTTGCCCGCGAGGAATTTGGCGAACGTCCACGCCGCCTCCTTGTTCTTGCTGTTCTTAAAGATAGGCGTGCCGCCCACGCCGATGACCGAACGAAGTTCGCCCGTATCGGACGGGAAGGGAACCACGTCGTAATCCTCCACGTCGAACCCCATGACTTTCAGCGATTCCACGTACCACAGGCCGCAGCCCATAAACGCCAGCTTGTCCTGCACGAAAAGGTCGATGTCGCTCGTGCCGACCGAGGGGCTCACTTTATACGTGTTCACCATATCGTATAAGAATTTGAGCGCCTTTTTGGAATTTTCGCTCTCGACGTTGCTCGCCGACCAGTCGTCGGTGAGAATACTCGAATCGAAAGCGCGCATCCACGGTTCGAGCGTGGTGAAGTAATTGTTGTAATAGGCGTAGCCGTACACGTCGTTGTTGCCGCCCGTGTTGCCCGCGGACACCGTTTTGCACATTTCGAGAAATTCGTCCGTCGTCCAGCCCGCCGTCGGTTCTTCCAGCCCCTTGGCTTTGAGCACGTTCTTGTTGTAGAAAATGACCATATTGTTCCACACCGTGGGCAGAGAATAGGTCTTTCCGCCTATCTTGTGCGCGTTGACGATATTTTCGTCCACGTTATCGAGCGTTTCCTTCAGCTCCTCCGCGTCGCGTTCTATATAGGAATCGAGGGGTTCGAGCAGACCGGATTCCGCAAAGGCGTACATGCCCTCGCTGGCGATATCCGCGATGTCGGGACCTACGCCGAGCGCAATGTCGTTGGCGATGGTCTGCAGCATCTCCCCCCAGGACGCCGCCGCTATGCCCTGAACTTCCACTTCTATTTCGGGGTGGATCTTGTTGAATTCCTTCACCCGCTTTTCAAAGTCGAGCTGATAGCCCGCATTGCAGGCAAAGACGATCTTGGTCTTTCCCCCGCCTCCGCCGCCGTTCCCGCCGCACGCGGCTGCGGAAAACAGCATGAAAGCGCATAAGACAAAAGCTAATAGTTTTTTCATTTTTTTGACCTCCGTGTTTAATATATTCCGTCGGCAGAAATTTGCCGAACCGTTTCGGAAACGTTGCTTAAATAAGCTCGCTCTTTTCAAGACGCTTTTTCATAAACAGTTTACCGAACCGTTTCGGTTTTCCGTCGAAAAATCGTCCCGCATGAAAAGCGAGACTTTTTTTTCAGTTGAGCTTTTTCACCGACTCCCGCAGTACGAGTTTCGTCGGCAGTTTTACGTGTACGAATTCCGCGTCGGGCGAGGCCAGCCTGTTTTTCAAAAGCGCCATGGCCCTTTTTCCCATTTCGTATTCGGGAATATTCACCGTCGTCAACGGGAACACGATGGTGTCCACGTCGTCGAAACTGACGACGGATACATCGTTCGGAATGGCGCAGCCCCTCTCCGTCAGCGCGCGGATCACGCCTACCGCCGTCAAATCGTTGTACGCGATGACCGCGGTAAAATCCACAGCCTTCAAAGCTCTGATCGTTTCATAGCCTGCTTTTATGCTATCGGGATTATTTCCGTAAGCATAAGTTTTCAAACAGACTTTTTTTCCGCCCAGCACTTTTTCTATCCCTTTTTTTCTGCGGCGGGAATAAAAGTTGGTGTCGTCGGGTCCGATATAGGCAATTTTCCCGTGGCCGCACGAAAGCAGAAGTTCGGCTATCTCGCAGGCGCCCGCCGTATCGTCCGCCTCCACGGAATCGGCGTATTCGCTGTTCTGGCCGAACACGATGCAGGGAACGCTCTTTTCTTTGAGAAAATTTTCTATACGCTCGTCCAGCCCGTTCACGTCGAGGATAATCCCCGCGACGCGCTTGCCCTGCATCAGCCGAATGGCCTTTTCTATTTTGTCGGTGCGGCCGTCCGTATTGTAGATCAAGGTAGTATAGCCGTATTCTTCGGCATAATGCTCCACCGCGCGGCATACCTTGGCGTAAAACGGGTTGGTGATGTCCCGCACAATAACTCCCACCGTGTTGTATTGTTTCATGGATATGCTTTTCGCCAGTTCGTTCGGTGTATAACGCAAATCCTCCGCGATCTTCTGTATCTTTTTGCGGGCTTCGCTCCCCACTCCCGGTCCGTTGTTCAAAGCCGCCGAAACCGTGCTTTTCGCGTATCCCGAAATCCTGGATATATCGTTGATAGTATACTTCAAGTTCGTCCCTCCGATCATTTACAGAACCGTTTCGGTAAACTCAGTATACCACCGCGAAAGCCGTCTGTCAATAGGTTTTTGAAAATTTTTCACAAAAAAAGAGGCGCCCGCACGGAGCGCCTCTGAATTCAGCAGAAAAAACATTGCAGGATGCAGTCGAGCATGCGGCACAAACAGCAGCGCGGCTGCGGGCAGTTTTCCTCCCGCCGGCAGTACGGTACGGAAACGCGCGCCGCGGGCGCGGCGATCACTTCGGTCTGCACGGGATTGCTCCCGAACGACGCGGGCGGATCGACGGAAAAGTCCGTTACGAAAGACGTATTGTAAATGATCTCTGCCATGTCAGTTCACCGTAACGTCGAATTCCACGACCGTACTCGCCCCTACCGCCAGATTGGCGAGCGCAAAACCGACGGCGGGATCGTAAGCGATCTGCTGTACGCCGTCTATCAGGACGCTGCCGACGACGAACGTCGTGCCCGCGGGGATCGGATCGGTGAAAAAGAGATTTGTCTTCAAAAGCGTGCCCGTGTTGGTTACCGTGCTGGTATAGTGTAGCGTTTCTCCCCGCACCGCGATGGCTTTATCCACCGATTTCACGATGGTCAGACTGTTGGACACCACGACCAGCTCCACCGTGTTGGTGTTTTCGCTGAGGTCGCGGTTTTCCGCGGTATAGGAAATCGTCGCGTAGTTCGTAACGGGCGTCTGCGTCAAGGGATTGTTCGCCCTGATGTCGTAAGAGATCACGGCAACGCCGTTGGGCGGCAGGTCGGCGAGCGCAAAGCCCGTTATAAGGTCAAAGGTCGGCTGCGGCACGCCGTTGACGACCACGCTGCCCGCGACGTAGGTCGCGCCGCCCGAAAGGGTATCCCGAAAAAAAACGTTCGTTACGTTTATCAGCGAGGCATTGCTGAGCGTAACCGTCTGCGTGGCTACGTCGCCTTCCTGCAGGAAGGTCTTGTTGGAAGTTTTTACTTTCGTAAAAGAATACGTCAGTATTTCCGTGGTTACGATATTGCTTTCCCGCGTTTCCGTCTGCGTGGATCCGTCGGGCAGGGTGTACGTAAACCGAGTATCTGATTGATTGGGTATTATCATGTTTATCTCCTGTAAAAATTATATGATCCTGACTTCGAAAATCACGATCACCGACTGGTTCGGGATCATGTCCGTCAGCGGGAAGCCCGCGGCGGGATCGGCGTTCGGCACGGGCAGACCGTCTATGCTGACCGAACCGGGAATGAATTCCGTGCCCGCGGGGATATCGTCCGTAAAGACTACGCCGCTCAGCGGCAGGCTGCCCGAGTTCGTTACGATCGAGGTGTACCTGACGACGTCCCCCCTGACCGCCAGCGACTTATCCGTCGTTTTCACCACGGTTAGGTCGGGGACCGCGCCGTTGTCTATCTCCAGCGCGAGGCAGTTGGGGACGTACAGATCGTTCGTCGTGATAAACCGTATAAAAGCCGTTACCTGCTCGGAAACGAGTTTGCCCGTGAGATCGACGGACGTGATGTCGTATCCCTGCCTGCAGGCCGTTGTGTTAACTCCCGCCGCGGCGTTGGCGTTCCGCGTGCCGAAGGTGCCGGACGTGTCGAGCGCACCCGTTCCGCCGTTGATCTGCGAACAAAAAAAGTTGTATTCGGGGTTATTTACGCCCGAAAGGTTGGACAGAGTAAGCGCGCTTTGCCCGAAGAGCATCTGGTCGCCGCCGATGACGGCGTCGCCCTCCCCCGCCGAAACGTACAGTCTGCCCGCAGGCGCGGCCGTCTGCGGCGTTTTGAACCCCGTGAGCGTGATGTCCGTAACGCCCGTGAGCGGGGAAACGACTTCGCCGCCCACCCAGAGGGTGAGGCTTTCGAAAGCTTTGTCCGGATTTTCGTATACGACGGCGAGCGTCCAGCCCGCATGGTTCGTATCGTTGGTTCTCGAGTCGATCGCTTCGATGAGCGCGGGGACGGAAGATAGCGAATAAACGCCGCTCCCCGCCGCCTGCACCAGCGAGGTAACGTCCGCGCTGCGGACGTAAAAACCGACCGTGTTGTTTTCCAGCGCGATGACGAAATTTTCTCTCGTCGCCGCGTCGCCCGTAACGGGATATGCGTTTGCCGGCGTGGTAAAAGTAACGGCGTTGTCCAGCTCCGCCGATATATCGGTGGCGTTGGAACGGAATAATCCGCCCCATACGAGTTCGGCGTACAGCACGCCGCTGCCCGCGGGGATATTCAAAATCGCCGCCGAGCCGTTCAGCCTGTAATCGAGCGTGGTGCCGTTGGGAAAGTCGTTCACTTTCAGCGACGTGTCAAGGCTTATAAAAGCGCCTATGGAACCCAGCAGCCCCGCGCGGTTCGCATTCGTGTATTTACTCAGACCGAGCGTATTGCCGACAAAAATTATTCCACCCTTTCTGATGGCGGAATATCTTTGAATAAAGGCCATTTTTCCTCCTATGCATTTATTATCATAATATTCCGCCGCCGCAGGAAAACGTTATAATATCGCGTTTCCGTAAAACAAAAAAAGCCCCCGAAAAACGGGAGCTTTGCGGTTTACAGGGAAATTTCGCCTATTTCCATTGTGAACGCGCGCGCGGCGATATCCAGTTGTATGCCGTTTGAAGTTTCCTTCGGATAGACGGTATTCGTCATCGACCGCCCGTCGGAAAATATTTCCACCGAAAACCTGTCTGCGACGACGGTCAGTTCAAACGAACCTCCGTCCGAAAGCGGCATTTTTCTGATCTGCGACAAAGACAGAGCGTCCTTTTCCGCGCCGCCGATCTTTTCCCCGCTCTCCGAGCGGTCGAAAACGAGATATCCGTTTTCCGTATACAGCCTTGTTTGTTCGCCCGCACCCTTTTTGAGCGCGAGCGAGAACCGCCGCACGTCCCTGCCCGAAAAGCGCAGTTGATAGATTTCGGCGGAAGTTTCTATCCTGCCGTCGAAATTTTCTTTTTCGAACACCTCTCGCCGCGCGACGAAAGCATCCAGCGGTACGGGCGTCTGGTAAAAACGGCCGTCCCTGTTTTCCACATAGCGGGGCAGCGTAAGCATGCCCGCAAAGCCGTACCGACGGCTGGGGATATTCCTGTCCCACATCTGCATCCAAGCGAGCATGAGCGGCTTTTCCGCGCAGGCAAAAAACTGCGCCGCATAAAAGTCGAAACCGTAGTCCATGATCCCCACCGAAGCGGTTTGAAACCTGCCCTCCGCGCAATCGAGTTTTCCCGCGCGGTAAAAATTGGAGTGGAGGTTCAGATGTTCGCAGGCTTCGGGAACGCTGAACTGGTCGCTGTATATCATAAATCCGCATTCCTCGTTCCAACAGGGACATTCGATCATGCTGCCCGAAGACGGACGATCGAGCACGGGCCCGACGCATTTCCATTCCGTGAGGTTTTCCGAAGAAAAAAGCAGAATGTCGCTGCTCTCCCCTTTTTTGGAGGCGACGAGCGCGTAAAACCTTCCGTTTTTTTCAAACAGACACGGATCGCGGAAATCGAAAGGGCTGAATCCTTCGGGGAGAAGTTCTCTCCCGATTACGATTTCGGGATATTTCCGGAAAGTCAGCCCGTCCTCCGAATAAGCGAGGCATTGCGACTGATAGGATTTGCCGTCCCTGTTCACCACACCTGTATACATGAGATACAGTCGTCCGTCCGCCACGAGCGCGCTGCCCGAAAAACAGCCGTCTTTATCTATATCTTCCGTCGGCGCAAGCGCGGGCGGAAGATGTTCCCACCGCACGAGGTCGGCGCTGCGCACGTGTCCCCAGTGCATCGGCCCCCATTCCGTGGAATACGGATGATACTGAAAGAACGCGTGATAATACCCTTTGAAAAAGACCAGACCGTTAGGATCATTTATCCAACCTTGCTCAGCCGTGATGTGAAATTTCTGTCTTTGCATAAAATTACCTTACCGTTGGAGCCGCCCCGCTTTCCGCGGGACGGCAAAATTTGATTTACGCCGAATAAACGTTTACGGCTTCAACCCAGGCTATATTATAACTTCTCGGCGTTTCCTCCTGAGCGTCGCCTACTTTTTTATAAAACTGTACAGTATCGAACTTATTGTCTAATACGGGTTTTTCTTTATAATAAGTGATTATATCGTCGAAAAACGCGACCGCCCAACCGGAAGATATCTCTCTGTCGTGCAGTTCAATGTAGAGCGTTTCCCCCACGTATTCGGAAAGATCGGCAACGAACGTAGTCATCGTGGCAAGTCGGCAACCTTCGTCGAGATTCGGGAAATTGACATCTTGAAAAGCCGTATTATGGTATTCTGCGATCTGCGTTCCGTCCGCTTTAAATATTTTTACGCCGGCAGCATTTCCTCCCATTTTAAAACTGATGAAACCGCTGCCTCTAAGCGTAAAGTTCGTAGACTTCAACGAATAGGAATTGCTTTCCGTTTCGGTAGCTTTCCACCCGTCAAAATGGAAGTTACCGCTTTGGTTATAAGGTATTCTTTCCGCCCAGAAAGTAGTGTCGCCGATAACTGCCGTTTCATTAATCTGACCGTTTTCGGTTCCTTTTTGATATGTCCAGCCGTTAAGGTTGCCGTCTTCAAATCCGGCATTGAGTATATAACTTCCCTGCGGAGCGAGCTCCATGGCGTTCGCGGGACATTCCGTCGCGTTCGTTACGATATCCGATACGACGATGCCGCCGTAGTTTGCCGTGGAATTGTCTTTAAAAACAAGGTATGCGGCGCGCCCTGCGAATTCCGAAAGGTCGACCGCCCTTTTCAGCGTTCTGCCCTGCAGAGGCCCTGCGTTCTGATAAAGGTTATCGTATACCGCGAGCACAGAATCGTCCTCCGCGCTGCAGATCTTCAGCAGGACGTCTCCGTTCACGCCGCCGCCCCAGCTGAACGTGAGCCAAGCGCCCTCTTTCACCACGAACGGCGAAGAAGTCAGCGTACCCGTTACTTTTTCATGATTGATCTCTTTTTCGGATTGCTCCGTACCCTCGTTAATCTTATCGGTGTTTACAAAGCTGTAAACGTATTCGCTTTCCGTGCCGTAATCGTCGCACATATAACCGTATTCGGCGCCGGCGAATTTGTTTTCCCTGCCGACAACGAAGCCGAGTTCCCGACCGTTTTCGCCGTCGGACAGCCATCCCGCCATGCCGTAGGCGAAACTACCGTTCATCACCTGATATTTATCGGAATAGCTTTCGATCAGCGCCCGCGCGGTGCCGCCATAAGTTTCCAGCTTGCCGCCCTCAATGATTTTTTCCGCCACGTAGGTCAGCGAACGCACGTTTTCGCCTTCGTTCGCAGCGGCGTAAGTTCTGCCTTCTTCGGTTTCATAATAGGCAAGTCCGACGAAATCCCTGTTGTAGTTGTTGATATATACGTTCGTGAGCGAACCGCCGAAAACTTCGTATTCCACGCCGTCCTGCCCCTCCGCTCTGAAAAGGTATTTTTCGGCCTCTTCCGCCGAGTATTTTATATCGACGGCGGTACCCTTTTCCACAGCCGTTTCGTCGAGCGTACCGCCCACGAGGTCTTTCGGGCCTATGAGCATGCCGAAGCCCGTAACTTTGCTCATATCGAAACCGCTCCTGAATCCCGCGAGAAAGCGCAGGCCGTTCGCGTCGCCCGCCAACCGCACGGAAGCGCCGTCCGCCATGGCAAATTCGCCTTCGGCGAACGTATACTTTCCGACGGAGGGCTCGGTTTCGCCCTCCGCTCTCGCTTTCGGCGCGGCGCCGATCCACGAAAGCGCAAAACAGAGTGCAAAGAGCGAGATGAGCAGAGGAATAAATCTCTTTACGTTGACTTTATTCATTATACGCCCTCCTCATCCTATCCATTCGTCCCATTCTGACGGCTGGTCGGTATTTTTGTCGATAAACCCGTTTCCGCTCGCAGTCATCACGTCGTTTTCCTTCCCGAAAATCGTGATGCCGATTTCGGGCGCCTTGTAGTTCTTCTTCATTTTTCCTCTCCTTTTATATTAAATTTG